>NZ_JBIALD010000018.1:0-167722 GCF_042873115.1 Streptomyces sp. NPDC005017
AAGAACTCGTACCAGGAGCCGTACAGCGCCCGCTCCCGCTCCACCAGCAGCGGCATCGCCTCCGACGCCGTCACCAGCTCCCGCAGCGGATGCGCGGACAGCGCCGCGTCCACCTCGGCGGTGAACGCGGCCTCCAGCCTGGTCCGGACGGGCAGCGAGTCGTCGCGCAGCCGCCGCGCCGCCCCGAGGAGTGCCGTGCGCGAGGGGCCCTTCGGCGCGCCCGCGGCGGCGCGTTCGTGCAGATCGCCGCCCTCCTCCAGGACGAGGCCGGTGTCGATGCCCGCCGGGATCTTGATCCGCGCGTGGTGCCGCCAGGTGGCGACCGGGTCGCTCCAGGCCTCCACGTGGTAGGTCCAGCGGCCGGGCGTGTGCGGGGTGACCTCGGCGCCCCAGCGGTCGGAGCCGGGCGACAGTTCGCGCATCGGCGTGAACGGACCGGGCCGGCCCTGCGGATCGGTGAGCACGGCGTTCGCCGAGACGGCGTCGTGCCCCTCGCGGAACACCGTGGCGGAGACCTCGAACGTCTCGCCCGCCACGGCCTTCGCGGGGCGCCGGCCGCCCTCCACCGCAGGGTGGACCTGGCGTACCGGGATGCGGCCGATGGGCGCGCTCATGGTCTCTCCTCCGCCGTGCTCGACGCCGGCCCGACTGGCCGGAGCTGGGTACCGCGCGGGAAGGACACTGCCTCCCCGCGATGAAGCGCCGGAGGGCGCCCTCGCCCTCCGACGCACGGGTGCGGGCCGGTGTTACCGCCCCGCGGTGGTGGGCCGCGCGGTCGTGACCGGTGTCCGCCGTACGCGCCGCACCGGATACGGGCGCCCGCTCTGCTCGCTCAGGAACTCGGCGGGCCCGTGCCGCAGATAGCGGTCCGCGGCGTCCGCGGCCTCCCGCGCACAGCGCTTCCCCATCAGCACGCACAGCGTGTATCCCGAGTCCTCGAAGGAGGCGCGCACCGTGCGGTCGGTCGGGGCGGCGAGCATCATGCGCTCCCAGGCCCGGTACCGCCGCAGATGCCGGGCGACTTCGGCTTCCGCGGGTAGCAGCATGGCGGGGTTCACCTTTCCGAGGGGCCGCGAACGGCGCCGTCCCGACGGCCGGGGAAACCCCGGACCTTCACTCATGGTGCACGGACGGCGACCCAGCGTCTTGTTGGATCTTCAACGATCCCGGGTGCGCTCGTGTTGCACGAATGGGCTAGCACCGTCACCGTAGTGGTTACTCAGAAGTGATCGGTGCTCACGCATCGTACTCGGGACCGGCTCGTGGGAGCCGGACGAGCGGGAGTCTGGCCGGTGAGGAGCAAACGACGATGAAGACCGCAGTGCCCTGCTACTACCACCTCGACGTGGAAGTCAGCCCGGAACGCGTCGGACAGGTCGGACGCATCCTGGCAGCCCATCTCCGTTACTGGGACCTGGAGACGATCGTGGAACCGGTCCGTGGCACCGCCGAGCTGCTGCTGACCGCGATCGACGAGCACGCGACCGACAAGCACACCTCCGTCGAGATGTGGTGGAACGGCCAGCACCTGATCACCGCCATCGGGGAGAACGACTGCGACCTGCGCCCCGACCAGGACCTGCGCGACTGCCTGGAGCACCTCGCCGCGCACAGCGACGGCTGGGGCTGCTGCGCCACCGACACCGGCTCCAAGGTCATCTGGTTCTCGCAGCGGGCCCGTGCCGGTGAGCGCGTCCCGCTGGTGCCCACGGCCCCCGCGCCGAGCCTGCGCGAGGTGCTCCAGGTGCCCCGCGAGCTGATGCCGGCCGCGGTCCTGGCCGGCCGGACCCGTGCCGTCGGCGTGCTGGAGGACGCCCGGTGACCTCGCAGCGGAACCGGAAGTCCGGGGTGCCCGTGTGGAGCGGGCACCCCTACCCGTTGGGCGCCACCCACGACGGCGAGGGCACCAACTTCGCCCTCTTCAGCGAGGTCGCCGAGAAGGTCGAACTGGTCCTGGTCGACGAGGCCGGGGGCCACAGCGCGGTACCGCTGACCGAGACCGACGGCTTCGTCTGGCACGGCTATCTGCCGGGCGTCGGACCGGGCCGCCGCTACGGCTACCGGGTGCACGGCCCCTGGCACCCGGGCGCGGGCCAGCGCTGCAACCCGGCGAAGCTGCTGCTCGACCCCTACGCCACGGCCGTGGACGGGCAGATCGACAACCACCCCTCGCTCTACGAGCGCGACCCGTCCGGGCCCGACCCGGCGGACAGCGCCGGGCACACCATGCTCGGCGTGGTCACCGACCCCCGCTTCGACTGGGGCGAGGACCACCCGCCCCGGCGGCCCTACGCCGACTCGGTGATCTACGAGGCGCACGTCAGGGGCCTCACCCGCACCCACCCCGAGGTCCCGCCCGAGCTGCGCGGCACCTACGCCGGGCTCGCCCACCCGGCGGTCGTCGAGCACCTCGTCCGGCTCGGGGTGACGGCCGTGGAGCTGATGCCGGTCCACCAGTTCGTGCAGGACGGCGTGCTGCGCGACCGGGGCCTCGCCAACTACTGGGGCTACAACACGATCGGCTACTTCGCCCCGCACAACGCCTACGCCGCCCGCGGCACCCGCGGCGAGCAGGTCGCCGAGTTCAAGACGATGGTCAAGGCGCTGCACGCGGCCGGCCTCGAGGTGATCCTCGACGTCGTCTACAACCACACCGCCGAGGGCAACGAGAGGGGCCCCACCCTCTCCTTCCGCGGCATCGACAACGCGTCCTACTACCGCCTGGTGGACGGCGACTGGGGCCACTACTACGACACCACCGGCACCGGCAACAGCCTGCTGATGCGCCACCCGTACGTCCTCCAGCTGATCATGGACTCGCTGCGCTACTGGGTCACCGAGATGCATGTCGACGGCTTCCGCTTCGACCTCGCGGCCACCCTCGCCCGGCAGTTCCACGAGGTGGACCGGCTCTCGGCGTTCTTCGACCTGATCCAGCAGGACCCGGTCATCAGCAGGGTCAAGCTGATCGCCGAGCCGTGGGACGTCGGCGAGGGCGGCTACCAGGTGGGCAACTTCCCGCCCCTGTGGTCGGAGTGGAACGGCAGGTACCGCGACACCGTGCGGGACTTCTGGCGGGCCGGGCAGAACACCCTCGGCGAGTTCGCCTCCCGGCTGACCGGCTCCTCCGACCTCTACCAGCACAGCAGGCGCAAGCCGCGCGCCAGCGTCAACTTCGTGACCGCGCACGACGGTTTCACGCTGCGCGACCTGGTGTCGTACAACGACAAGCACAACGAGGCCAACGGCGAGGGCAACCGGGACGGTGAGAGCGTCAACCGGTCCTGGAACTGCGGGGCCGAGGGCGAGAGCACGGACCCGTCCGTGCTGGAACTGCGCGGGCGGATGCAGCGCAACTTCCTCGCCACGCTGCTCCTCTCCCAGGGCATCCCGATGCTGCTGCACGGCGACGAGCTCGGCCGCACCCAGCGGGGCAACAACAACGCCTACTGCCAGGACGGGGAACTGTCCTGGGTCGACTGGCGGCTGACCGGCGAGCAGCGCGAACTGCTCGACTACACCCGGCGGGTGATCGCCCTGCGCTCCGCCCACCCCGTGCTGCGGCGCCGCAGGTTCTTCCGCGGCGAGACCCTCACGCACGCGGGGCAGCCGCTGCCCGACCTGGTGTGGCTGGCGCCGGACGGCCGTGAGATGACCGAACGCGACTGGCGCCGCTCCGACGCCCACTCCGTGGCCGTCTTCCTCAACGGCGACGCCATCGCGGAGCCCGACGCCCAGGGCCGGCCCGTGCGCGACGACTCGTTCCTGCTGCTGCTCAACAGCTACTGGGAACCGGTCGACTTCGCGCTGCCCGGTGCCGCCTACGGCGAGCGCTGGTCGGCGCTGATCGACACCGCCGACCCCCAGGGCGTACCGGACGAGACCGAGCACAAGGCGGCCACCGTGCTGACCGTCGGCGCGCGCAGCCTGGTGCTGCTGTCGAGGCCGTCGCACGGGGGCGGGTGAGCCGTACCGGCCGCCGGGGTACGGCGTGACGGAGGCGGGGCGCGTGGAGCGCCCCGCCTCCGTCGTGCCGGGGTCCGTCAGCGCGGCAGGCGGGAGGTCACCGTGAACTGGGCGCCGTCCGGGTCGCGGAGCACGGCGTTCTCCGTGTTCCTGCCGAGGACGCTGCCGCCGTTCAGCTCGGCGGCGCGGGCGCAGGCCTCGACGTCGTCGACGGCGAAGTGGACCTGCCAGTGCGGCCGGATCGTGGGGTCCGGGGCGGCCTCCAGCGCGCCCGACTCGATCCGGGCCACCACGTCGCCCCGGCTGCGCAGCACCACCTCGTCGCCCTCGTAGTGCACCTCGCAGCCGCCGGGCCGGGAAGCGGCCCACTCCAGGACCTCGCCGTAGAAGATCGCCGCGTCGAAGGCGTCACGGGTGTGCAGCCGGATGAAGGCGGGGGCCGCGCGGCGCCAGGTCTCCCAGTCGGTGAACAGCTCGCCCTCCCAGATGCCGAAGGTGGCGCCGTCGCGGTCGGCGAGCAGCGCCGCCCGGCCGGGCGGGAAGGAGATCGGGCCGACGGCCGCGGTGCCGCCGCGTTCCTGGGCGCGGGCGGCGGCCTCGTTGGCGCTCGCGACCGCGAAGTACGGCGTCCAGGCCACCGCCATCTGCCACATCGCGGCGACGGCCGCGATGCCCGCGACGGGCGCGTCGCCCACCAGGGCGATCCGGAACTTGTCGCCCAGCTTGGCCGACCGCCACCGCCAGCCCAGCACGGCCGTGTAGAAGGCCTCGGTGGCAGGCAGATCGCGGCTGGTCAGACTCACCCAACAGGGTGCGCCGAACACGTTCTGCGTGGTGACGACCTCCGGGGCGGAGGGGGTCGGGTGGTGGTTCATGGCACTCGTCCTGGGTGTCGTGGGCCGGTGGCCCGCGGTCTCCTCCCAGTGTCCAACCGGATCCGCGCAGGGCGCCTGCCGAGGAACCGTTGGCACGGGGTGCTGTCCGGGCGGAGGATGTACACGTGGTGAACGGAACGGGCGGACCCGCTGGCGAGACGGACCGGATCGTTGAGCTGCAGGAGGAGGTCCAGCAGCTCAAGGAGGCCGTCACGTCGCACGCCGTGGTGGACCAGGCGATCGGGATGATGGTCGCCATGGGGCGGGTCGATCCCGAGCAGGGCTGGACGGTTCTGCGGGAGGTCTCGCAGCACACCAACATCAAGCTCCGCATGGTCGCCGAGCTGATCCTGCTGTGGGGGCGCACGGGGGAGATCCCCGGCGAGATCAGGGCCGAGTTCGAGGCGGCGCTCGACCGCCACGGCCCGACCCAGATCCCCGGTAGCCCGTCCGGGTGAAGAACGGCGTCCGGTTGTGGAACGGCGTTCTCCGCCGGCCACCTCAGCCGGCCTCGGCGAGCAGCTCCTCGCGCAGATGTGCGAAACAGCCGCTGAGCAGCCGGGACACATGCATCTGCGAGATACCGAGCTGCTCGGCGATGGAGCTCTGCGTCATCCCGCGGAAGAACCGCAGATAGAGGATGGTGCGCTCCCGCTCCGGCAGCGCCTGGAGACAGGGCCGTACGGCGACCCGGTCCACCACCCGGTCGAAGCCCGGGTCCGGCTCGCCGAGGGCGTCGCCGAGGGCGTAGCCGTCGGTGCCGGGCAGCTCGGCGTCCAGGGACAGCGCCGAGAAGCAGTCCAGGGCCTCCAGCCCGGAGCGCACCTCGCCCTCGCTGAGGTCGGTGTGCAGGGCTATCTCGGCGACGGTCGGCGCCCGGCCCGGCGTGGTCTGGGACAGCTCCTTCAGGGCCCGGCGGACCCGGTTGCGCAGTTCCTGGACGCGGCGCGGCACATGGAGGGTCCACAGATGGTCGCGGAAGTGCCGCTTGAGTTCGCCGGTCACGGTCGGGACGGCGTACGCCTCGAAGGCGTGGCCGAGCTCGGGGTCGTAGTGGTCGACGGCCTTGACGAGCCCGAGGGCGGCCACCTGGTAGAGGTCCTCCAGGTTCTCGCCACGGCCGCGGAAGCGGACGGCGATGCGCTCGGCCATGGGCAGCCAGGCCCTGACCAGCTCGTTGCGGAGCTCCTCGCGCTCCGTCCCCTCGGGCAGCCGCCTCAGCAGGCCGAAGGCCTCGGCGGTGTCGGGGGCGTCGTCATGAGGGTGCTGCTTCGTTCTGCCGGTGACACGCACGGATGCGCACCTCCCCGATCGGGTGGTGCCGTATGGGGGCCACCGCGGGAGGTGCGGGCGTGGGCTCGCTGAGACGCCGGAGTCCGACACGTGATGTCCCACGGTCGTGCCTCCGGTCCGAAGCACATAGGGCGGATGCCCGTGCTGCGAAAGAATGAAACCTATTTCATGAAAAGTTGCACTTCGGGCGATCGGGTGACCGCGCAGCGGTACCGCGCACGGGGTGTCCGGCGCCGTGCGGCGGGGCGGCGGGGCGGGCGCGGGACGATCGGGCGGAACGTGATGTGCGGCACGCGGCCGCGAGGTGTGGCGGGCCCGTCCGGCGAGTTCTTCCTGCGCAGCGCTTGATCGCCGATCAAGGACCGGAAATCCCTGGCCACCGCGCATTTCGCTCATTTGACAGTGCGATCGGCGCACGGATAGGAAGCACCCTTGGAAGTCGAGAGGTGCAATGTGTGCGAGCCGAACGTCGTCGGGGACTGGCAGGAGTACGACGAGCATGCCGGTCTGCGCGTCCGCGTCCACCGTCTGGAGCGGGGCGAACCGCCGCGCGGACGTGACGACGCGGCCGAAGGGCTGACCTACTTCAGCCTCCGCGTCACCGTCGAGAACCGTGGCACGGAGCAGTTCGGCATCCATCTGGAGGACGGTCAGATCGACGTGCGCATCGGCGCCGACGGCGAGAGCGCCTTCATCGACTGGCGCAACACCCAGTTCATCGAGGGCTACGACGTCTATCCGCTGCGCCGCGCCACCGCCGTGCTGTTCGCCGCCGGCCCCGAGGCCTCGCTCGAGCACGTGGACGTCCAGATCCAGCTGCGCGTGGACGAGGAGTGGGCCGACCGCCGCATGTGGGTGGGCGGTCTCGGCCTCCACGAGGACGTCCTCGGCGCCCATTCCGGCCAGGGCTGCGGTGTCGCCCACCAGGTGAGCAACTTCCTGCGCGACCAGGCGGAGGAGGGCACCGCCTGAGGCGGGCCCCAGAGGCTGCCCGGCGGGTCCCGGCTCCACGTGTCCCGTGGGCGCCGAGACGCCGTCTGCCGGTCCCGGTGTTCCGTCAGTGCGGGATGCCGTCGATGATCTCGCGGGCGCCCTGCCGCAGCAGCGCCACGGCGACCGAGGTGCCGAGCGTGGCCGGGTCGAGCGGGCCCGCCCATTCGTGGGCGTTCAGCCGGGTCTTGCCGTCCGGGGTGAAGACACAGGCGCGCAGGGAGAGTTCACCCCGGCGGTCGACCTGGGCGTAGCCGGCGATCGGGCTGTTGCAGTGTCCCTGGAGGACGTGCAGGAACATCCGTTCGGCGGTGGCCTCCCGGTGGGTGGCCGGATCGCCGAGGGCGCTCACCGCGTCGATCAGCTCCGCGTCGCCCTCCCGGCACTGCAGCGCGAGGATGCCCGCGCCGATCGGGGGCATCATCGCCTCCGGCGAGAGCACCTCGCTGATCACGTCCTGGCGGCCGATGCGCTCCAGCCCCGACACCGCGAGCAGCAGCGCGTCGGCCTCGCCCGCGGCGAGCTTCTCCAGCCGCCGGTTCGCGTTGCCGCGGAACGGCACGCACTGCAACTGCGGGTGCGTCGCCGCCAGTTGGGCGATACGGCGGACCGAGGAGGTGCCGACGCGGGTGCCGTCCGGCAGCTCGTCCAGGGTGAGCCCGCCCGGGTGGACGAGCGCGTCGCGGATGTCGTCACGCCTGAGGAACGCGGCGAACACGGTCCCCGCGGGCAGCGGCCGGTCGGCGGGCACGTCCTTGACGCAGTGCACCGCGAGATCGGCCTCGCCGGCCAGCAGCGCGGCGTCGACCTCCTTGGTGAAGGCGCCCTTGCCCTCGACCTGCGAGAGGTCGCCGAGCCACTTGTCGCCGGTCGTCTTCACCGGCACCACCTCGGTGCGCACACCGGGGTGCAGGGCCGTGAGTTCGGCGCGTACGCGTTCCACCTGCGCCAGCGCCATGGGCGAGTCACGGGAGACGATCCGGATCAGTTCGGGAACGGACATGCGGACACGATAGTGCCCCCGGAGGGGACCGTCCGACGTATCCCCCCGTTCGGCGGCCGTCGTGCGGGACCGTCCACCACAATGGCTCCGTCCCGTGCCGCCGGCCGCGCGGGTGCCTGGGCGTCCGGGTCGGACCAGCGGCACACTCGGTCCGACCGGGCGCAGGGCCCCTCGTGTCGTGGGCGTTCATGCCGCTGATCTCGGAAAGCCCGCCCGCCCGCACGGCGGATCGGACCGTCGGCCGACACCGGACGGGGCCCGGGTCCTGGGACCCGTCCGACGCCCTCCCGCGCGGGCCGTGTGCGTGGGAGGGCCGGGAACTGCCGGACGGGTCGCAGGACTTAGCCGCGGGATCGGTCAGGCGTACGGGTCGAAGGGGATGCCGGACGGCTTGGCCTTCGCCAGGTGCGAGGCGAAACTGGCGTCCTTCAGGCCGAAGTTGGCGCTGCCGAAGTTGTACGAGACCAGCTTCTCGCGGATGCCCGCGGGGTAGCCGTTCCAGCCGACCAGCGGTGGGTACTGCCAGGTGCGCTCGTGGTTCTCCGGCGGCTCGTCGTTGGAGTTGGCCGCGCGGAAGCAGTGGGTGCTGATGCCGTCCTTGTGGTACACGATCTTCGGGTGCGTGCCGTCGAAGCGGATGCCCGAGGCGTTGTGCACCGTGAACGAGCCGTGGTTGGACGTCGAGACGTACTTGACCTGGTTGTCCTGGACCCAGACCGCGACATGCTCCCAGTCGTGCCGGTGGCCGCCGATGCTGCTGCCGGACAGCGCCTGGTCCTTCTCGAAGTACAGGCCGTAGAGGATCGCGCACCAGCCGTTGTTGCACTTGTAGCGCGAGTAGCCGTTGGTGTTGTCCAGGTCCCAGGAGTCGCGGCACTGGCCGTTGAGGGCGCCGGTCGGGTTCAGCCCGCCGTTGACCGTGCCGTCGGGACCGATGGCCGGCGTGGAGTAACAGCCGTCCGTGTCGTAGTCGTAGGCGGGCTGGAACGTCTGCTCCAGGCCGTCCGCGTCGGCGGGCAGCGCCTGCGGGGGTGCGGCCAGGGCGGTGCCGGGGAAGGCGATCACGAGAGCGGCGGCTCCGGCCAGGCCGGTGAGCCATCTCCTGCGGATGCGCGTGGACTTCTGTGACACTGCGTCCTCCTTCTGATGCGGGCGCAGCCGAACGGCTGTGGGGGGAAAGGCAGTTCAGCTTGCCGTCGATTCCCTCCGGCGCCAAGAGGCCGCGGGAGTCACAGTGGTGAAGGACAGATCAACAAGGCGTGTCGTACGGCGTCGTCGGGCAGGTCGGCCGAGGACTCATCGGGGGTGAGGCCGGCCGGAGCCTGAGCCGGGACGGCTGGCGCAGCAGGCCGGAGCGGGTCCGTGTGCTGTAGCGGACCTCGCCGACCGGACGGGGCCGCACCCAGTGGGCACCCCGGACCCGCGGCACGGGGTCGAAGGGGCAGACGTCCGTGGCGTCCGTCCGCAGCAGCGCGGCCAGTCCGGCGCGCTCGGCGCCGGGCCCGCGCAGCTCGGGGTAGGCGGCGGTGATCCCCTCGCCGGACCGGGCGCGCGGTGTCACCGTGCCGTCGCCGGGCAGGTGGACCACCGCGTGCTGTCCGTCCTGCCTGGTCTCGTAGGCCCGGCGCGTGTCCTGCGCGGCGGGCGGCAGGGGGCCGGGGGTGGCGAGCAGGGGGGCGATCAGCGGCAGGGTCACGGCTCATGGTGTCGACGGGGCCGGGGCCCGGCATGCGGGCGCGGCGGCGGGTTCGCCTGAACGGCGTCCTGGTGGGGGTCTCCGAGGGGCCCCTGGCCGGTCGGGTACGGCGGTTGCCGGGCTGGTCGGGGGCGGCTGGTTCCGGGCTGATTCCGGGGCGAGCCGAGCCCGCGGTGAGCTCGTGAGCAGGGCGTGCTCCGGTCCCGGCCGTACGACTGGCTCGATGCGTGGGGGTGTCCCTCCACCCGCCCCTACCGTCCAGTACGATCGCGCGGCAGACCACCCGGAGGAGGAAGCATGGCTGGGCATCCCCAAGTCGGCGATGTCGTCGAGGACTTCGCACTGCCGGACGAGACAGGCGCCACGCGCAAGCTGTCGGAGCTGCTGGCCGAGGGGCCCGTGGTGCTGTTCTTCTACCCCGCGGCCATGACCCCCGGCTGCACCGCCGAGGCGTGCCACTTCAGGGACCTGGCGGCGGAGTTCGCGGCGGTCGGCGCACGGCCCGTCGGGATCAGCGGGGACAGTGTGGACAAGCAGGCCGAGTTCGCCGGGCGCCACACCCTGGGCATACCGCTGCTGTCCGACACCGACGGGTCGATCCGTGAGCGGTTCGGCGTGAAGCGCGGGTTCAGCCTCGCCCCCACCAAGCGGGTCACCTTCGTCATCGGGCGCAACCGGACGGTGCTGGAGGTCGTGCGCAGCGAACTGCGCATGAACACCCACGCCGACCGCGCCCTCGCGGCCCTGCGCGGGCAGAACGGCTGACCCGTCGCCCTCGCGGCCAGGGCTGCCGGCCTGCCGCCCTCGCGGGCCTGCGCGGGCAGAACGGCCGACCCGTCGCCCTCCCGCCCCGCCCGGCCGGAGGGGCCGCCTCGCCGCCCTCTCCTCCCCGCCTCCGCCGGAACGGCCGACCGCAAGGCCCTGTGGCCCGTCGGAGTGATCACTGACACCATCGGGCGTGATCGGTGGCGGCGACCGGCGGAGGGCGGACGGTGGAGCGGGAGACGGCGAGCGGGGTCGAGGTGCGCCCGGTGGCGGGGCACATCGGGGCCGAGATCAGCGGTGTGGACCTCACGGAGGAGCTGGGCGAGGAGACCGTCGGGGTGATCCGGGCGGCCGTGCTGCGCTGGAAGGTGGTGTTCTTCCGGGGGCAGCGCCTGGACCACGCCGGGCATGTGGCGTTCGCGCGCCGGTTCGGCGAGCCCGTCGTGCTGCCCCGGCGCGGCGGCGCGTCGCCGGCCGGGGTGCCCGAGATCGAGACGACCGCGGACCGGCTGGAGCTGGGCGGACGCTTCGGGATGGAGCACGAGGAGTGGCTGGCGCGGCGCAGGCACACCCTGCTGCGCGGCTGGCACTGCGATCACGGGGCCAGGGTCGACCCGCCCGCCGCGACGATCCTGCGGGCCGAGACCGTGCCGCCGTACGGCGGTGACACCACCTGGGCCAATCTCGCGGCCGCGTACGCCGGACTGTCCGCGCCCGTACGGGAGTTCGTCGACGGGCTGCGGGCCGAGCACCGGCTCGGCGTCGGCTACCGGCCGCGGCCCGGCGACGACGCCTACGTCCGGCACCTCCTGGACCACCAGGTCGCCACCGTGCACCCGCTGGTCCGGGTGCACCCCGTCAGCGGCGAGCGGGTGCTGTTCGTCAACGGCTACTACGTCGAGCAGATCGAGGGTCTCTCCCGCGCGGAGAGCGCCGCGGTCCTGGAGATGCTGCTGGAGCAGGCGGTCCGGCCCGAGTACACGGTCCGCTTCCGCTGGGAGCCGGGCAGCGTGGCCTTCTGGGACAACCGCGCCACCATCCATCTCGCGCCCGGCGACAACGCCCACCTCGGCTTCCCGCGCACCATGCACCGGGTGATGCTCGCCGGCGAGGTGCCGGTCGGGGTGAACGGCAAGCCGTCGGAGCCGGTCATCGGGACCGAGGCGGGCCGCTGGTGAACGGCCCGTTCGCGGTGGCCCTCAGAGCGCGCGGTGGCGTGCCGGGCCGCCGTCCCCGGACCGGGCGGGCGGCTCGAACAGGGAGCCCGGGTCCTGACGGCCGGGCTGCTCGAACCGGGAGCCCGGCTTCTGGCGGCCGGGCTGCGGGGTGTGCCGGGCGACGGTCCGGCTCCACTCGCCGTCGCCGAGGACCAGCAGCGGGTCGAGCAGCACGATGACGCTGGCCAGAGCCAGGAACACGGCGGGCCACAGCAGGGTGGGGAACAGCTGGGCGGCGGCCGAGTCGCCCTCCCAGGTGCCGCCCGGGACGCCGTGCACCTCGACGGTGACGGAGGCCATCGCCGCGTAGTACGACCCCGTGATGGCCACGCCCATCACCAGGCTCGCCCCGAGGGCCGCCCGGAAGCCGCGGACGGTGACCGCGACCCACAGCGCGGCGGTCGAGGCGACGACGGCGAGGGCGACGGACAGCGCGAACCCGGCCGGGGCGCGGTGGACGTCGCCGTCCAGGCGCAGCGCGGCCAGGACCAGGTAGTGGGTGGCGACGACGCCGAGCCCGAGGGCGATCCCCGCGAGCGGCAGCGTGACGGTGTTCGCGCCCAGATAGCCCACGAGGAACACCCCGATGCCCGCGACCGCGACCGACACGCCGAGGGTCGTCAGCAGCAGCGGGACGTCGTAGCGGACGCGGGTCTCCGTCACGCGGAAGCCCAGCATGACGACGATGTGCGCCGCCCAGACGCCGCTGCCGGCGGAGGCGGCGCCCAGGGCGAGCCAGCCGCCCCGCCAGGAGCGCTTGTCGAGCAGTGACCGTGCCGTGCAGCGCAGCCCCAGGGAGCCGCCCAGACAGGCCGTCAGAAAGGCCGTCACGGGAGTCACCGCGCCGTAGCCGAATCCGTCCACTGTGCCTTGCATATGCCGGCTCCCCCGGAGTCGTGCCCGCGTTCCGGACGTAGGTCTACGGCCGAACGGGCCCCCGCGACAAGCGCTTCCGGGCAGCTCCGGGTGAACACTTGACCACGCCGGGTTAACGCCCGCTGTAGGCAGGGCACTTGGACGGCGCTGACCAGCGATGGACGTGTCGTCAGGGGGATTCGAGGGTGCGGTCCAGCAGGTCGAGCAGCGCCGCCCGGTGCCGTGCGTCGGCGTCCGGGTCGTACGCCGCGAGGTCCGCCTGGGTGAAGCCGTGCGGGGCGCCCGCGTACACCTCGCAGCGATGGCGTACGCCCGCATCGGTCAGCGCCCGCTCCAGCCGCTCGATCTGCCCGGGCGGCAGCGAGGGGTCGGCGTCGGCGTGTCCGAAGTACAGCTCGGCGGTGACCCGGTCCGCGACGAGGTGCGGGCTGTCCGGCGCGTCGGTCGCCAGCCGCCCGCCGTGGAACCCGGCCGCCGCGGCCACCCGGTCCGGGTGGTGACCCGCCGTGAGCAGGGCGAGCCGGGCGCCCATGCAGTAGCCCGTCACCCCCACGGGTCCGTCCGCCGCCTCGGGGCACTCGGCGAGCGCGCGCAGATACGCCGCCGCGTCCGGCATGGACAGATCGGGCGTCAGGCTCCGCAGGATCGGCCCGAGGCGCTCGAACAGCGCGCGCCGGGCCGCGTGGTCGATGAACTCCGGCAGCGGCACCACCGGGGCGCGGCCGTGCCGGTGGAAGACGTTCGGCAGCAGCACGGTGTACCCGGCCGACGCCAGCCGGTCCGCCATCGCCCGCAGCGACGGCCGCGGCCCGAACGCGTCCATGTACATCAGCACCCCGGGGTACGGCCCACCCTCGGCCGGACGGACCAGATAGGCGTCGGCGACGCCGTCCCCGGTGGGGACGTCCACGGCCTGCCCCACTACGGCGGTCATGACGGATCTGCCTCTCCGGCGGTCGGCGGTGTGTCTACCGGAAGTCCCCGGGCCTACTCGAACCGGGTCGTGTCGCCCGCTCCGTACCGTACGATCTCGGCCTCTCCGCCGGAGAAGTCGATCACGGTGGTCGGCTCGGTGCCGCATTCGCCGGAGTCGACCACGCCGTCCACCACGTGATCGAGCCGGTCCTTGATCTCCCAGCCCTGGGTGAGGGGTTCGTCCTCGTCGGGCAGCAGCAGCGTGCTCGACAGCAGCGGTCCGCCCAGCTCGGCGAGCAGCGCCTGGGTGACGACATGGTCGGGGATGCGCACGCCGACGGTCTTCTTCTTCGGGTGCTGGAGCATCCGCGGCACCTCCCTCGTCGCCGGGAGGATGAAGGTGTAACTGCCCGGCGTCGAGGCCTTGACCGCCCGGAAGACGTCGTTGTCCACCCGCACGAACTGGCCGAGCTGGGCGAAGTCCTGGCACACGAGGGTGAAGTGGTGCCGGTCGTCCAGCTTGCGGATGGACCGGATCCGGTCGATGCCGTCACGGCTGCCGATGCGGCAGCCCAGCGCGTAGCAGGAGTCCGTCGGGTACGCGATCAGCGCGCCCGCACGGACACTGTCGGCGACCTGGGCGATGGTCCGCGGCTGGGGGTTGTCGGGGTGCACGTCGTAGTACTTCGCCATTGGGCGAGCTTATGCCTCGCGCCGGGGCCGTCCGCGCAGCCCCGCCGGGTCCGGCCGGCGCGTGGCCGCGGGTCCCTGAGGTAACGTCCCAGCTGACGGGGGCCGTACGACGGACGAGAAGGAGGCGGCATGGCCGGCCTCGAGGGGCGGGACGACGGGTATTCCGTCTGGGCGGACGAACTGCTGGAGCATCTGCGGCCGACGGGCCGCGATCTGGGCCGTGTCGTCGACTGGCTGGCGAGGACGGTGGACGGCACCGTCTGCCTGCGCGGACAGGACGGCACGCTGCTCGCCGGGCGGCCGGTCCCCGTGGACGAGACCCTGACCGCCGAGGTCGCCGCGGGGCGCATCGCCTCCGCCGCGCTGGAGGAGGGCGGGCGCCACCAGCGACTGGTCCGGGTGGTCCGCACCGGGCCCGAGCCCGACGCCGTCCTGGCCGTGGCCCGCACCGCGCCCTTCGACCGCCGGGCCGCCGACGTCGTCACCCACACCGCCTCGGTCGTCGAGCTGCTGCTGGGCGCGGGCGAGAGACTCCAGGCGGCCCGGCGGTTCGACCGGGCCGCCGCCGATCTCCGGCTCGCCATCCTCCAGTTGCTCATGGTCGAGGACATCGTCGCCGCCCGCCGGGTCGCCGCGGGCCTGTGGCCGGGCCTGCTGGACACCGACACGGCCTGTGTCTACGTCGCCGAGACCACGCCCGGGGACCGCGACCGGCTGGTCGGGGACTGCCTGGACGTCACCGGTGAGCGGGCGCTGGTCGTACGCTGCCCGGCCGTCGACTCCCATGTGATCGTCGTCGTGCCCGGCGAGGCGGACGAGGCCCGGCTGCGCGACCTGGCGGGCCGCCGCCGCGACACCTTCCTCGGCGGCAGCGCCCGGCACGGCCTCGCCCGGACCGCCCTCGCCTACGGGCAGGCCGTCAGCGCGCTCGCGGTCGCCCGCTTCCGCCCCGGCCGGGCCGCGGTGTACGCCGAACGCACCCGCCCCGAGCGGCTCATGGACCCCGGCGCGCTGCACACCTGGACCACCCGGCTGCTCAGCCCGCTCGACGGCCTCGCCCACCACACCCGCGCCGACCTGCTCGCCACCACCCGCCTGGGCCTGGAGTTCACCGCGGTCAGCACGGCGAAACTGCTCGGCGTGAGCCGCAACACCGTGCGCGCCCGGATGGAACGCGTCGAGGGCCTGCTGGGCACCGACTTCTCCGACCTCGCCGTACGCGCCGCGGTCCACCTGGGGCTCACCGTCCAGGCCGGGCTGGCCGAGGAGCCGCGCGCGGACGCCGCCGCGCTCCCCGACCCCTTCGCCGGGCTGCTGGCCGGGCCCGCGCTGCGCGCCTGGGCGCAGGAGCTGCTCGGGCGGCTGGAGGGCGACGGCCGTGACCTGCGGCGCACGGTCCGTGCCTGGCTCGCCGCGGGCGGTAACGCCGAACGGGCCGCACAGCACCTCGGAGTGCACGCGCAGACGGTCCGTGACCACGTGCGCGCCGCCGAACCCGTGATGGAACGGCAGCTGCTCGCCGCGGGCGGCGACCTGTACGAGGTCGTCCTCGCGCATCTCGCGGTCGGTGACCTCGCGCCGCCCGCGCTGCCGGCCGCGTAGGACGCCCGGCCCGGGCCCCGTGGAGAACGCCCGGCCCGTCGACCCGGGCCCCGGCAGGACGCACGGCCCGGCGTCCCGGGTGTGATCCGCGGGGACGCATCCGCCGCGAACCGGGGCCATTCGGACTCACCTGTGCACAGGTGAGTCCTTCCGCCGTCCGATCGGGCACCGGCACGGTTCACAACCGGGCGGTCGTCCACGTAGGTTCACAGAGCCGCAGGGGCGCGACCGGCACGGGGGACCGGTCGGCCCCTCGCGGCAACCCACGTGACCGGCGCCGGGCGGACCCGCCCGGCGCCGGACCGCCGTCTCAGCCGTCCAGCCGTACCAGCACCTCCTGCCAGCCGTACGCGATGAAGGACGGCACCTGACGGAGTTCTCCGTCGGCCGGCCGCAGTGCCGGGAAGCGGTCGAACAGCGCGGGCAGCGCGGCGAGCGCCTCCAGCCGGGCCAGCGGCGCGCCCACGCAGCGGTGGACCCCGATCCCGAAGGCCAGATGTTCGTCCACGGCGCGTCGGGCGTCGAACTCCCCGGCGTCGGGACCGTAGTGCTCCGGGTCGTGTCCCGCGGCGGCGTACGTCGTGATGATCGCGTCCCCGGCCGGGACGGTTACCCCGTCGACGGTGACGTCCTCGACGGCGAACCGCAGCGGCAGCGAGGCGATCGACGGGTGCACGCGCAGGGTCTCCTCGACGACCGCCTCCCAGCCGATCTCGCCCGAGCGCACGGCCGCGAGCTGCTCGGGGTGGCGCAGCAGGGCCACCACCGCGTTGCCGATCAGGTTGACCGTCGTCTCGAAGCCCGCGCCGATGACGAGCAGCAGCGTGTGCAGCAGCTCCTCGTCGCTCAGCCGGTCGCCGTCCTCGTCGCGGACCCGGATCAGCTCGGTGGTGATGTCGTCGCCCGGGTGCTCACGGCGGTGGGCGATCAGCGCGCCCAGCACCGTGCCGATCTGCTCCTGCACACGCGCGGCCTGCTCCGGGCTCTGGTCGGAGGTGTCCATGATGGCGGCGATCAGCCGGCCCGCGCCCTCCCTCAACCCCTCCGGGACGCCGACCAGTTCGCAGATGATGCGCATGGGCAGCGCGTGCGCGAGCCCCGCCTTCACATCCACCACCGCGCCGCCGGCCCCGGCCTTGGCCAGGTCGTCGAGCAGCTCCGCGGTGACCGCCGTGACCCGTGGCCGCAGGGCCTCGGTGCGCCGGTGGGTGAAACTCGGCGCGACGAGCCGGCGCAGCCGCGCGTGGTCGGTGCCGTAGGTGGAGAGCATGTTGACCACGCCCACCCAGCTCAGCACCCAGCCCCAGGAGGGGCGCCGGGCCGCCTCGGGGAACAGCCTCCAGTGCCTGCGGGCGTCCTTGCTGACCCGCGGATCGAGGATCAGCTGCCGCAGGGTGGCATGGCGGGTGGGCGCCCACGCCGGGATGCCGCCCGGCAGTTCGACGGGCACGATCGGGCCGAGGGCGCGCAACCGGGCACTCTCGCCGGGGATGTCGGCGCCCAGCGGGTCGAGCTGGATGCGGTCGGACACGGTCACGCGGTCTCCAGACGTGAGGGCGGCAGAAGGCCCACGCCACGGTAGCCACAGCCCCCGGCTACTGACCAGTACGCATAACAGGCCATCGCCGCAGGGGAGTTGTCGCAAAACCCGGTGTCCGGCCGCGCCGGAGCCGGCGAACCGGCCGAACTCGGGTACGGACGGGCAAGGTCAGGGTGATCCGGCCGACCCCCCGAAAGAGAGAACAACCGGCCGTTCCGGCGCGACCCGGGACGAACCCGGGTGTCGCCCACGCGTCCCGGCGTCCCGGGACGAACCCGGGTGCCGCCCCCAGCCGTCCCGCCCCCCGGCCTACGGCAGCGGCTGTTCCGCCCAGATGACCTTGCCGTCGGCGACATAGCGGGTGCCCCAGCGCTCGGCGAGCTGCGCGACCAGGAACAGCCCGCGCCCGCCCTCGTCGGTCATCGCCGCGTACCGCAGATGCGGGGCGGTGTTGCTGCTGTCGAACACCTCGCAGACCAGCGTGCGGTCGTACAGCATGCGCACCCGCAGCGGCGCGGCGCCGTAGCGGATCGCGTTGGTCACCAGTTCGCTGAGGATCAGTTCCGTGCCGAATGTCATTTCCTCGAGGCCCCACTCGGCCAGCCGCCGGGTGACCGCCGCCCGCACCCGGGCGACCGCCGCCGGTTCGGCGGGGACGTCCCACTCGGCGATCCGGTCCGACGGCAGCGCCCGCGTCCGCGCCACGATCAGCGCGATGTCGTCGCCCCGCCGGGCCGGCAGCCGGGCGTCCAGCACCGCCCGGCAGGTCTCCTCCGGCGACGGACCCGCCCGTTCCAGCGCCTCGCGCAGCAGCTCCAGGCCGACGTCGATGTCCCGGCCCCGGTCCTCGACCAGCCCGTCCGTGTAGAGCACCAGCCGGCTGCCCTCGGCGAGCTCCACCTCCGACGTCTCGAACGGCAGCCCGCCCAGCCCCAGCGGAGGGCCGACCGCCACGTCCAGGAACTCGACCCCGCCGTCCGGCCTGACCACCGCGGGCGGCGGATGGCCCGCGCGCGCTATCGCGCACCGCCGGCTCACCGGGTCGTAGATCGCGTACAGACAGGTCGCGCCCGTCACCAGGGCGCCGCCGTCCTCCGCCGCCTCGTCCTGGAGCCGGGCCACCAGCTCGTCCAGCAGCCCGAGCAGCTCGTCCGGCGCCAGATCCAGGGCCGAGAAGTTGTGCACCGCGGTGCGCAGCCGGCCCATCGTCGCCGCCGCGTGCAGCCCGTGACCCACCACGTCGCCCACCACCAGCGCCACCCTTGCCCCGGACAGCGGCAGCACGTCGAACCAGTCGCCGCCGACGCCCGCCTGCGCGGGCAGATACCGGTAGGCGATCTCCAGCGCGGACTGCTCCGGCAGGGTACGCGGCAGCAGACTGCGCTGGAGCGTCACCGCCATCGTGTGCTCGCGGGTGAACCGGCGCGCGTTGTCGATGGACACCGCCGCCCGCGTCACCAGCTCCTCCGCCAGCGCCTGGTCCTCGTCGTCGAACGGCTCGGGCTGCCGGGAACGCCACAGCGTGACCAGGCCGAGGACCAGCGCGCCCGCCCGCAGCGGCACCGTGATCAGCGAGTGGATGCCGTACTCCACCACCTGCCCGGCCCGCTCCAGGTCCTGCGCGTGCCAGCCGTGCGCCGCGCTCAGATCCCGTTCCAGGACGGACTCGCCCGAGTCCAGCGCGCGGGCCTGCGGCGAGGTCGGCACGAACCGGATGCGCTCGCCGACCGGGTACAGCGGCGCGTCCGGGCGGATGCCGCTGGAGGCCGTGCGGCACAGCTCCGTACCCGCCTCCGGCGGCTCACCGTCGAGCACCGCGCCGAACAGGTCCACCGTGACGAAGTCGGCCAGCCGCGGCACGGTCAGCTCGGCCAGCTCCTCCGCCGTGCGCGTCACGTCCAGGCTGCCGCCGATGCGCACCCCCGCGTCGTACAGCAGGTCCAGCCGCTCCCGCGCCAGTTCGGCCCGCCCGGACAGGGCCCGCAGCTCGGTGGAGTCGCGCAGGGTGGCCACGCTGCCCGCCGGGCCGCCCGCGAGGTCGGTGGGCCGCTGGTTCACCGCCAGCAGCCGGTCGCCGACCAGGTGCACCTCGTCCGTGGCCATCCGGCCCGAGGCCAGCAGGTCGGCGGTGTCCGGGTCGAGGCCGAGGTCGCGCACCTGGCGTCCCTCGGCGTCGGCGGGCAGGTCGAGCAGCCGGTGCGCCTCGTCGTTGGCGAGCAGCAGTCCGCCGTCGGCGCCGACGATGATCACGCCCTCGCGCACCGAGTGCAGGACCGCGTCGTGGTGCTCGTACATCCGGGTCATCTCGTCCGGGCCGAGCCCGTGCGTCTGGCGCATCAGCCGCCGGCTCACCAGGGCGGTGCCCGCCAGCGCCAGCGCCAGCGCGGCCGCCGCGGCGCCCAGCAGCAGGGGCAGCTGCTCGTCGGCTGTGCCGCCCACGCGCTCGGTGGTGATGCCCGCGGACACCAGGCCCACCACCGTGCCGTCGAGTGCCTTGACCGGGACGACGGCCTGCACCAGCCGGCCGATCGTGCCGTCGATCTCCTCGACCACGACCTCGCCGGCCAGCGCGGGTTCGATGTTCCCGACGAACTGCTTGCCGATCCGGTCCGGATTGGGATGGGTGTAGCGGATGCCCTCGGTGTCCGTGACGACGATGAAGTCCACTCCCGAGAGCTCGCGCGCGGTCTCTGCGCGCGGCTGGAGCAGGGCGGTGGGATCCCGGGTGGCCAGCGCAGCCGCGGTGCCCGGCGCGTTGGCGAACGTCTGGGCCACGGCGACGGAGCGTTTGCGGGCCTCCGTCGTGGTGTCCACCCGGCTCTGGAGCACCAGGGCCGACACCGCGGCCACCACCAGCAGCAGCACGATGACGAACTGGAGGACGAACACCTGTCCGGCCAGGCTGCGCACGCCGAGCGCGGCGCGCAGCCGCGCGAGGCGCCCCGGACGGGGGAGCCCGGCTCCGGTCCGGCGCGGCGGCGGGCGTCCCGCCGCGTGCCGGGCGCCCCGCTCACGCATCGGACGGGCCGGGGCGGGCGGGCGCCCGCCCCCGAGACGGCGGGCCGGCCGTGTCCCGGACCGCCCCACAAGCCGGACCATGAGCCCTGTCTACTCTCCCGCGGCCCGTGAGGCGAGGGGCGGCACCGGGGACGGTGGCGCCCGGCGGTGTCCGCGCCTGCCGCCCAGGGCCCTTGTGACGGATCTCCGCGACGCCGCGGAGATCCGTCACAAGGGCCCTGGCGCGCGCGGTCCGGGTCCGCCGCCGGGCGCTCACGCCGGTCCGCCGTCCCCGCCCCGGCGCGCGGCGAGCAGCAGGGCGATGTCGTCGGGGCGGTCGGCGGCGTGCCGCATGGTGGCGGTGAGCCGGTCGGCGACCGACATCAGGGACCGCCCGTCGGGCCGTGCGGCGGGCGCGCCCACCCGGGCCAGGGCGACCCGCAGGGCACCGATGCCGTCGTCGATGTCATGGCCGGGCCGCTCGACCAGACCGTCGGTGTAGAGCGCGAGGATCGCGTGGGGATCCAGCTTCACCTCCGTCACCGGGTACGTGGCGTGCGCGACGACGCCCAGCACCACGCCGACCGGTGTGTCGAGGATCTGCGTACGGCCGTCCGGGTGGCGCAGCAGCGGCGGCGGGTGCCCGGCCCGGGCGATCCGGGCGAGGCCGGTCGCCGGGTCGAGCCATACGTAGCAGCAGCTCGCGAACTGGCCGGGGTCCAGCTCGATGAGCAGCCGGTTGGTGCCGCTGAGCACCTGCTCCGGCGGCCGGTCGTCCAGCGCGAACGCCCGGACCGCGCTGCGCAGCTGGCCCATGGTGGCCGCGGCCTGCACACCGTGGCCCTGCACGTCGCCGATGACCAGCGCCATCCCGTCGCCCGCCTCGACGACGTCGTACCAGTCCCCGCCCACGTCCATCCCCTCGGTGCCCGGCAGATAGCGCCCCGCCGTCTCCAGCCGGGGGTGCACCGAGAGCCGCCGGGGCAGCAGGGCGCGCTGGAGACCTCGGGCCAGCGCCGCCTCGCTGTCGTAGCGCTGGGCCTTCTCCATGGCGTGCGCGATCAGCCCGGCGAGCGCGGTGAGCACCGTGCGCTCCTCCGGGGCGAAGCTGCGGGGCCGGTCGAAGCCGAGGATGCAGGAGCCCACCGGGCGGCCCGAGGCGATCAGCGGCAGAAACGCGCGGGCGCCCTCCGAGGCGTCCAGCGCTATCCCCGGATAGGCGGCGGAGAGCTGCTCCATCGAGTCGAAGAACAACGGCTGGCCCGTGGTCAGCGTCTCCACGCCGGGCAGCCTGGTGTCCAGGCTCACCCCGTCGTAGGGGGACAGGAAGCCCTCCGGGAAACCGGTCTCCCAGGCCAGGTACAGATGCCGGTCCTGGACCAGGTAGATGGCGAGCCGCCGGCCGCCGAAGGCGGGCAGCAGCTCCTGCATCACGACGGCCGAGACCTGGCGCGCGGTGACCGCCTCGGTCAGGGCGATGGCGAGCGTGATGGGGCGGTAGTGCGGGGCGGCCGAGGCGGCGGGCTCCGCGGCGGGCGGCGGAGCGTCCGCCGCCCGCCTGCGGGTGGGCAGCGGCGGCAGCGCGGCGTTCGCCGGCAGCGCGGTCGAGGTGGCCGGCTCGTGCGGCGTCGGCCCGGGAGCGTGGGTCGGTGCCGCGGACGGGTTCACGGGCGGCCCCGAGGCCGGTGTCGGCGGGGGCGGGGGACCGGGGGCGTGCGTCGGCGCGGGCGGCTCCGCCAACGGGACGGGGGAGTCCAGCAGCCGGTTCGCCGGTACGACCGTGCAGGTCAGGACGTCCGGGCCGGGCCGTACCGAGAAGGCCAGCCAGTCGCCCTCGTACGACTGCCGACCGGGCTCGGGCGGCCGCCGCACATGGAAGTGGACCGCCTCCAGGGCGAGCAGCGCCGCCCGCAGATGGTCCTCGCACACCGGCTGCTGCAGCCACGGCACGGCCGCCCACAGCGCCCGCCCCACGAGCCGCTCGCGGGCCTGGCCCAGCAGGTGAGCGGCGCGCGGGTTGGCGTAGACGACCAGTCCGAGGCGGTCCAGGCAGAACACGCCCTGGGGCAGGAGCTCGGCCGCGGTGTCGGCCACCGGGTCCGCCTCCAGCACCACACCGGCCACCAGCCGCGCACCGGAGGCGGGGCGCAGATCGACCATGCGCAGCGCGCCGTGCGTGATCCGCACCGGCAGCGGACGGGCGGGCGTGAGGCCGCGGGCCGTCTCCCGCAGCAGGGCCAGCAGCCGCAGCGCGTCCCCGCGGTCCACGGCCCGCGCCAGCGCCTCGGCCGGTCCGGGAAGTTCTCGCGGGTCCAGCTCCAGCAGGGTG
Source organism: Streptomyces sp. NPDC005017 (assembly GCF_042873115.1). Taxonomy (NCBI): domain Bacteria; kingdom Bacillati; phylum Actinomycetota; class Actinomycetes; order Kitasatosporales; family Streptomycetaceae; genus Streptomyces; species Streptomyces sp. NPDC005017. The sequence goes on from NZ_JBIALD010000018.1 coordinate 22,758, forward strand.
CGCGCGCCGTCGTCGGCGGTGAGCAGGTCGGCGGCCGGGTCCCAGGTGAAGCGGCCCACCCGGGCGGAGCCCAGCGCGGCGGGCGGGGGCCGCAGACAGAGCGGGTCGTCCTCCCAGGCGTTCGCGGCGCCGGACCGGGACAGCGCGTCCAGCTGCCGGCCGAGGCCGTCCGCCAGCCCGGACAGCCGGTCGCGCTCGGCCAGCAGTTCGGTCACGTCGGCGACGGGTGGCCGCAGCACCGTCAGCGCGCCGAGGGGCTCCGCGCCCGCCGTGACGGGCAGGGTGATCGAACCGAGCGGAATGGGCAGCGCGGCGGCGAACTGGGGGAAGCGCCGCATGGTTTCCGTCGCGTTCGGCAGCAGCACCTGGACGCCGGAACGGAACGCCTCCGAGACGGGGAACCGCCGGTCCACATGCACCCGCCACCACGGCCGGAACAGCGGGCCCGGCAGCCCCGCCAGCACGGCGAGCCGCAGCACCCCCGGCGCCTCGGAGGGCAGATACACGGCCGCGACGGTTCCGCGGACCGCGCTGATCGCCTCGGTCGCGACCTCGGCCAGCAGCGCGTCCCGCCGACCCGGCATCCCGCTCTCGGCGCTCCCAGTCATCGGCCCTTACCTCATCGATGTCCCGCCGCGCAGGGACACAGCCAGAATGCCCCGGTACGGCGTGGGGGGCACCTGGGCGGGAGCCGGGGAGTTCCGCGACCGGCTGTCCGGTCCGGTCCGCGGGGACCGCGCCCGGGTGCCGCGCCCGGTGTCTACGGGTCCGGCGCCCCCGGCGGCCGCTCCCGGTGCCTACGGGTCCCGCGTCCGGGTCCGCCCCGTCGACGACTCGCGGTCCAGCGCCGACCGGGCCACGGCGAGGGCCTGCTCGGCGTAGCCCCGGCCGAACAGCATGGTGTGCACCAGCAGCGGGAACAGCTGGTGCAGCCCGACGCGGTCCGCCCAGCCCGGGGCGAGCGGCGCGGCCCGGTCGTAGGCCTCCAGTACGTCGTCCAGGTACGGGCAGCCGAACAGCCGCAGCATCGCCAGGTCCGTCTCGCGGTGACCGCCGTGGGCGGCCGGGTCGATGAGCCAGGCCTCGGTGTCGTCCGGTGCCGTGTGCGCCGTGTGCGCTGGGCGTGCCGTGTTCGCGGCCCACAGCACGTTGCCGTTCCAGAGGTCGCCGTGCAGCCGGGCGGGCGGCTCGGGCGGTCCCGCGAGGGCGGGCAGGCGCTCGCACACCGTCTCGATCGTGACCGCCTCGGCCGCGCGGATTGTGCCGTCGTCGACAGCCCGGCGCAGATAGGGCAGCACGCGCTGCTCGGCGTACCAGCGGGGCCAGTCGCCCGCGGGGCTGTTCCGCATCGGGGCCGTGCCGATGCAGGCGTCCGCGGGGCCTCCGGGAGGGGGCGCGCCGAACGCCGGGGCGCCCGAGGCGTGCAGCGCGGCCAGATCCCGGCCGAGGCGCGCGGCCGCCTCCCGGGTGGGCGGGCCGGTCCGCACCCGTTCGGTGACCAGCCAGGTGTCGTCGGCGCCGAGCACCGCCGGGACGCGCACGGTTCCCGCCCCGGCCAGCCAGCGCAGTCCGGCCGCCTCCGCCCGCGCCGCGTTCGGACCGTCGCCCCGCTTGACCATCACCGCCGTACCGTCGGCGAGCACGACCTCGGCCGGCCCGCCGGACACCCTCCGTGTCCCGGTCGCCCCCCGCCCGGTCAGCCGCGCGACGACTGCCGCGGGCGCCTCGAGGTCACTGCGCGCGTCGGGGCGGCGGCTCATGCCGACCAGGGTACGGGGCCGCTGGGGCGAGGGCCTGGGGTGAGGAGCGAGGTGAGGGGGAGGGCCTGGGGGCGAGCTGAGAGGGGGAGGGCCCGGGGCGAGGGGGTGGCGGTCGGCGATCCGGGTGTGCCGGGCGAGGGTCGTCACGGGTGAACGCCCCCGCGAGGGACGTCCTTTGGCAGGATGTCAGTCAGCGCGACACCGCTGCGCCGCACGGTCCGCCGCACCCGTACCACCCCCTGTCCGAACCACCCCCGATCCACCGTGATCCGCCCGGGAGAGGAGCTCGCTCCGTGCGACGCCCGCTGCTCTATCTCGACGTGGACGGGCCGCTGAACCCGTACGCCGCCAAGCCGGAACGCCGCCCCGAGGGCTACACGACCCATCGCATGGCTCCCGAGGGCTGGCTCGCCCGGCACCCGGTCCGGGAACGGCATCTGGTGCGGCCCCTGCGCGTCTGGCTCAACCCCGAGCACGGCTTACGGCTGCGGGAACTGAGCGAGCTGTACGACCTGGTGTGGGCCACGACCTGGTGCGGCGACGCCAACGCCCTGATCGCGCCCGTCCTCGGCCTGCCCGAACTGCCGTTCGTCGACTGGCCGGGTATGTTCGAGGAGGGCCCCGAGGGCACGTTCTGGAAGACCCGCCATGTCCTCACGCACGCCGCGGGGCGCCCGTTCGCCTGGGTCGACGACGAACTCCGCGACGCCGACCGCGTCTACGTGGCGGCCCACCACCCCGCCAGCGCCCTGCTGCACCGCATAGACGCCCGCCGCGGCCTGCGCCCCCCGGACTTCGGCACGCTGAGGGCCTTCGCCCACGCCCTCACCGGCTCCCCGGACCCCGACCCGACGCGGTAGGGCCCTCCTGATGGATCTCCGCGGCGTCGCGACGCCCGCCACGCCCTTCCCCACCGCCTCAAGGGCGTGGGAGGTGCCCCCAGCCGCAGGGCGTGGAGGGGCAGGTGGCTCCGCCACATGACCCTCCACGTCGCACGCCGATCGCACGCACCGGACGCCGCTCCTTCTCCCACGGAGATCCGTCAGAAGGCCCTGGGCGAAGACGCGGGCCGGCCGGCAGGGGTGTCCGGCCCGCCGAACACCCCGCAGCGTTGCCCTGCCGTTCACCAGTCCTTGGGCGAACGGTCCTCGCCCGTCAGTCACCCGGGGACAGGGTCGAGGCCGTCCGGCAACCCCCATGGAGAGGACAGAATGTGACGACGCGTCAGTCGCTTCGGGCGGCGACCTGTGTGCTGGGTCTGGTGATGGCCGCCGCGGCCACCGTTCCGGCGGAGGCGGCCTCGCTGCCGCAGGTGCACCCGCGCGCCGAGACCGCCGCCCTGTACGACGACGAGGCGGGCGGCAACGCCAACGCGGACGACCCGGCCATCTGGCGCAACGCCGCCTCGCCGGACCGCAGCCTGGTCGTCGCCACCGCCAAGGAGGGCGGTCTGCGCGTCTACGACCTCGACGCGCGCGAGGTCCAGTCGATACCGGCCCCGGCCGCCCCGGGCGCGGACGACGCCCCCGGCCGCTTCAACAACGTCGACCTGGTGCAGGGCATGCGGCTGTCCGGCGGCCGCGCCGACCTGGCCGTGGTCAGCGACCGCGGCAGCGACCGGCTGCGGATCTACCGCATCGACCGCGACCGCCCCGGCGGCCCGCTGACCGATGTCACCGACCCGGCCGCCCGCCCGGTCTTCTCCGCCGACCAGGCCGAGATCAACGACCAGCGCACCGTCTACGGCCTGGCCACCTGGACCGACCGGGCGACCGGCAAGGCCTACGCGCTCGTCAGCCGCCGCAACGAGACGCGGCTCGCGCTCCTGGAACTCACCGCCGGCCCGCGCGGCACCGTCGGCTACCGCACCGTGCGCACCCTGGACCTGCCCTCCTCCTTCCGGCTCCCGGACGGCACCTCCTGGTCCCCCTGCGGCGAGCCCGACGAGCGCCCCCAGGTCGAGGGCATGGTCGTCGACCCCGCCGACGGCACCCTGTACGCCGGACAGGAGGACGTCGGCATCTGGCGGCTGCGCGCCGACCTGACCGGCAGGCCCCGGCTCATGGACAAGGTCCGCGGGTACGGCGTCCCCGGCACCTACGACGAGGAGACGGAGGAGTGCGCGCCCGGCGCCGACCCCGGCTACGGCGGCGAGCACCTGTCGGCCGACGTCGAGGGCCTGACGATCCTCGCCGAACGCGACGGCGACGGCTATCTGCTCGCCTCCAGCCAGGGCGACGACACCTTCGCCGCCTACGACCGCGAGCCCGCCGAGGACAACGAGTACGAGGCCGGCTTCCGCGTCACCGGCGTCTCGGAGACCCTCGACGGCTCGGAGGCCTGCGACGGCGCCGCCGTGCTCAGCGCCCCGCTGGGCTCCCGCTACCCGAACGGTCTCCTCGTCGTCCAGGACGGCCAGGAGACCCCGGCCGACGGCGACCGCGAGAGCACCGGCTTCAAGTTCGTCGACCTCGGCGACGTCCTGGACGTCATCGACGACTGACGCGGCCCGAGCCGGGGCCGGGGCGCGCGGCCGGGGGCGGGACCGGGGACCTCATGTCTCGCGCAGCGGTGTGTACACCTCGGCGCTCAGCCCGAAGGTCCAGGCGACCCCCTCTCTGGCCGTCATGGTGCCCGGCGGCACCCGCAGCCAGTAGGTGCGGGTCGTGCCGTCCGGCTCCGGCGTCGAGTTGAGGACCTCGACCATGACCACGGGCTCGTCGCCGTCCAGGTGGATCCGCCACAGGGTGCCCGTCTCGTCGCGGTGGACGGGACGGGCGCCGGAGTCGTCGAGGTAGCGGTCGTAGCCGTAGTGCTCCAGCATCACCCGGCGCAGCTCGGCGTTCTCCTCGCCGCGGATGCGCTCCGGTGTCAGGCCGCCCAGCTCGCGCAGGAACTCCGCGGGGACGGGCATCCCGCGCCAGGCGTACAGCTCGAACCCGTCGGGGAAGGCGAGCGCCGGGCCGTCCCCGCGGTCGAGGCGGCCCGCCTCGTCGCGGTGCAGGGCGACGGGCCGTTCGCAGACGACCGCCGCCTTCTCGAGGGGCCACCACCAGCCCGCGCTCCGGCTCACCCCGGCCAGTCCGTCGAGCGGGGCCCGGCCGGTGGGGAACGCGGCGAGCCAGGGCGCGTCGTGCTGCCCCAGCACGGCGTCCAGCAGGATCAGCCGGACCTGGGTCTCCAGCGCCCGGTCCGTACCGGCCAGTTCCTCCAGCACACCCCGGCGGACGCGGTCGACCAGCGTCTGCGTGGTCGCCCACAGCCGCTCCCCGGTCGCGGACCAGTGCCTCGACCATCCCGTCGCGCCCAGCTCGGCCAGCATCCGGGCGCGTTCCTCCGCCCACGGGGCCGTGCGCACGGCCTCGCGCACGCTCGCCCCCGCGTCCTGGAGCGAGCGCACCAGTTCCACGCCCTCGCGCGGCGACCCGGCCCACACCACCCGCTCCGGCTCCGCGAGCCCCGCCCGCCGGTACGCCAGCCGGACGCCCGCCTCGGCCTCGGCCCGGTCGGCGGGCACGGCCGCGGCGGCGCACTCCCGCCACAGCGCCACCGCGTCCGGTGCGGACGCCCCCGTCGTACCCACCCGATCCACGACCTCGTCCACCGTCCCGGAACCCGTCATGCCCCGCACCTCCGTCGCACCCGTCGCGCCCTTCCCCGTCATCTCCCCGGCCTCCGGCACCCGCTCCCGTCGGCTCAGTCGGCCACGATCCGCACGGACCCCGGCACGTACTCGCGCTGCCGGATCACCCGGAACCAGCCCTTCGGCAGCGCGATCGCCGCGTGCTCCTCGTGCACCACCCGGCCGCCCTCCGGCAGATGCAGCAGCATCGGCCCGAACGGGCCCGCCTCCCGCACCAGTTCGCCCGGCCCCACGACGGCGTGGGCATGCCCGGTCACCTCCCCCAGGGCCAGCACCAGCCGGCCCCGGCCGTCGCGCGGCTCCCTCGGCGCCCGCGCCGCCCGCGAGGGCACCACGTCCTCGGCGACGGGCACGATCAGCACATCTCCCTGCCGGTACACGGCTCTCCCCTCCGGCCCGGCGCACGGCGCACCGGCCATGACTGCGACAGTACGAGCCACCACTGACAACGGCCCCGGCCCCGGCCCCGGGCCCGCGGCCCGCGCTGTCGGTGCCGGTTGATACAACTGCTGGCGCACCACGGATCCCGTCCATCACGTCAGGAGCAGCGCGCATGACCATCGGCGAGCACTTGCGGGAGCTGTACGGCCTGCCCGCGTTCACCTTCCCCGGGCCGGACGAGGAGGCGAAGCTGCCCGCGGCCGACGCCGTGGCCTGGAGGGTCACCAGCGACGTGTACGACGCCGACGAGGAGTGGGAGGCGGCCTTCGAGCGCTTCTGCGCCCAGGTCGACACCACCGGGGTCCGCGCGCTGATCGTCGGCGCCTGGCGGGAGGCGTACGACACCGACCCCTCGGCCGTCGTGGCCGCGCTGCTGGCCGCCCGTGACCGGCTGCCCGCGCTGCGGGCGCTGTTCCTCGGCGACATGGTCTTCGAGGAGTGCGAGATCTCCTGGATCAACCAGACCGATGTCACCGCACTGCTGACCGGCTTCCCGGAGCTGGAGGAGTTCGGGGTGCGCGGCGGCAGCGGCCTCGGCCTGAGCGGCCTGCGCCACGAGCGGCTGAGGAAGCTCACAGCCGAGACGGGCGGCATGCCGGCCGCCTTCGTGCGCGCGGTCGGCGCGAGCGACCTGCCCGCGCTGGTCCACCTCGACCTGTGGCTCGGCACCTCCGAGTACGGCGCCGACACCGAGGTGTCCGACCTGGAACCCCTGCTGTCCGGCGGCCGCCTTCCGAGCCTGCGTCATCTGGCCCTGCGCAACAGCGAGATCCAGGACGGGATCGCCGCGGCCGCCGCCTCCGCCCCGGTGGTGGCCCGTCTGGAGGTGCTCGACCTGTCGATGGGCGTCCTGACCGACGAGGGCGCCGCGGCCCTCCTCGGAGGCCAGCCGCTCACCCACCTCAAGCAGCTCGACCTGCACCACAACTACATCAGCGGCCCCCTGAAGGACCGCCTGCGCGAGACCCTGGAACCGGCCGGTGTCGAGCTCGACCTCGACGAGGACGACGCCGACGCCGACGAGGACGACGACGGCACCGTCTGGCGCTACGTGGCCGTGGGGGAGTGACACGCCGTGCCGCGTTACTACCCGTCCCCTCTCCGGGACTTCCACGGCCTGCCCGTCCACACCTTCCCGCCCGAGGAGGTGCCCGGCGACCGCCCGCTGCCCGGTGCCGCCTCGGTGGCCTGGCGGATCACCACCGAGGGCGACCTCCCCTTCGAACCGATCTGGCGGCGCTTCCTGGACCAGGTGTCCGGCGAGGACGTCACCGCCCTGGTCCTCGGGCCCTGGTGGGAGGACTACGACCCGAGCGGCATCGACCAGGTGCTCGAGCTGATCACCGCCGACGCCGGGCGCCTGCCCCGTCTGCGGGGCGTGTTCCTGGGCGACCTGGTGTCCGAGGAGATGGAGATCTCCTGGATCCCGCAGGGCGAGGTCACCCGGGTGCTGCGGGCCTGGCCCGGTCTGCGTGAGCTCGGTGTGCGCGGCGGTGAGGACCTCACGGTCGAACCGCTGCGGCACGAAGGGCTGCGCGACCTGCGGATCGAGTCCGGCGGACTGCCGGCCGAGCCCGTACGGGCCCTGGGCGCCTGCGAGTTCCCCGCCCTGGAGCGCCTCGAACTGTGGCTCGGCACGACCTGGTACGGCGGCGAGTGCACGGCCGAGGACGTCGCCCCGCTGCTGACCGGACTCGCCCGCTGCCCCCGGCTGCGCCGTCTCGGCCTGCGGAACAGCGACATCCAGGACGACATCGCCGCGGCCCTGGCCGCGGCGCCCGTCGTCGCCGGACTGGAGCACCTCGACCTGAGCATGGGCACCCTCGGCGACGAGGGCGCCGCCGCGCTGCTCGCCGGGCAGCCGCTCACCCACCTGCGGTCGCTGAACCTCGACCACCACTTCATCTCCGAAGAGCTCACCGACCGCCTGCGCCGGAGTCTGGAACCCCACGGGGTACGGCTCTCCCTGACACCGTCCCGGCGGTCGACCCACGACCCGGAGGCCCGCTTTGTCGCCGTCGGCGAATGACGGCGGCCAGGTGCGCGTCGCCGTCGTCGGCAACCCCGGGAACCGGCGGGTGACACTGTTCGCCGACGCGATGCTGGCGGCCGGTCTGCCCGCGCCCCGTGTCGTGCCGTGGGCACGCGTGCTGAGCGAGGGCGGCGCCGACTTCGCGCCCGAGGAGACCGTACGGCTCGACTCGCCCGGGGAGAACGCGGACGTCGACCGGCTGCTGCGCGGCGCCGAGGACCCCACCCGGGTCGAGGGCTCGGCGCGCTGGCACACCGCCTTCCTGGGGGCCGTGCGCTCGCTGCGCGGCGGCATCCGCCTCGACGACCCCGACGAACTCGCGGTGCTGTTCGACAAACGGCTCTGCCACGGGGTCCTGAGCGCCGCGGGCGTCCCCGTGCCGTACTCGCCCACCTCCGGCCCGTCGGGCGCGCCCGTGCGCGGCTGGGACGACGTCCGCGCGCTGATGCGCGAGCACCGCATGCCACGGCTGTTCGTGAAACTCGCGCACGGCTCCTCGGGGTCCGGGGTGCTGGCCGTCGAGTCGGCGGCGAGCGGCCGGATCAGGGCCACCACCTCGGTCGAGCTGACCGACGGGGGCGCCCTGTTCAACTCCCTCAAGGTGCGCCGCTACGACCGGGAGCGGGACATCGCGGCCGTCGTCGACGCTCTCGCCCCGGACGGACTGCACCTGGAGCGCTGGCTGCCCAAGGCCTCCCAGGGCGGCCGGGCCGCCGACCTGCGGGTCCTCGTGGTGGACGGCCGTGCCACCCACGCGGTCGTGCGCACCAGCTCCTCGCCCATGACCAACCTCCACCTCGGCGGCAGCCGGGGCGATCTCGCCCTGGCCCGGCGGTCCTTCGAGGAGGCCGGCGCCCGCTGGGCCGACGTGCTGGAGGTGTGCGAGCGAGCCGCCGCCTGCTTCCCGCGCACCCTGTGCGTCGGCGTCGACCTGCTGCCCGCCACCGGCTGGCGCCGCGCCGCCGTCGCCGAGGTCAACGCCTTCGGCGATCTGCTGCCCCGGCTGACCGGCCTGCCCGGCAGCGGCGCCGAGGGCCTCGACACGTACGCCGCGCAGCTCGCCGCCCTCGTACGGCGCCGCGCACCGCACCACCCGCACAGAACGGAACCCGCCCATGCCGGCGCCTGAACCCCGGGCCGACACACCCCTCGACATGAACGAGATCGTCGGCAGCCACGACCTGCTCCTGGTCACCCTCGACACCCTCCGCCACGACGTGGCCGCCGAGCTCGCCGAGGCCGGGCGCATCCCCAACCTCGCCCGCTGTCTGCCCGGCGGCCGCTGGGAGCGGCGGCACGCGCCCGGCAGCTTCACCTACGCCTCCCACCAGGCGATCTTCGCCGGGTTCCTGCCCACCCCGGCCGCCCCCGGCCGGCACCCGCGGCTGTTCGCGGCGAGCTTCGCGGGCAGCGAGACCACGGCCGAGCGGACGTACACCTACGACACCCCCGACCTGGTCTCCGCGCTGGCCGCGGACGGCTACCGCACGGTCTGCCTCGGCGGTGTCGGCTTCTTCAACCAGCAGGGCCCGCTCGGCTCCGTGCTCCCCGGCCTGTTCCAGGAGTCCCACTGGGAGCCGGAGTTCGGCGTCACCTCGCCCACCTCCTTCGAGGCCCAGGTCACCCGAGCCGAGGAGGTCGTACGCGGACTGCCCGAGGAACAGAAGCTGTTCCTGTTCGTCAACGTGGCCGCCCTGCACCAGCCCAACTGGTTCCATCTGCCCGGCGCCACCGAAGAGGCGGGCGACTCCCGCGAGACGCACGCGGCCGCCCTGGAGTACGTCGACCGGCACATCGGCCGTCTCTTCGCCGCCGTGAGCAGCAGACGTCCCGCCTTCGCCATCGTCTGCTCCGACCACGGCACCGCCTACGGCGACGACGGCTACACCGGCCACCGCATCGGCCACGAGTCCGTGTGGACCGTGCCGTACGCCCACTTCTTCCTCGAGGCGGGGGCCGCCGGATGACCGAGCCCGTCCGCCCGTACCAGAGCTACGTCTACGCCTACCCGCACAAGACCGCCTACCGGAAGCTGCCCGACCGCCCCCTGCTGCGCGACCTGTGGGACGCGGAGCCCAAGGACGCGCTCTCCCTCTATCTGCACATCCCGTTCTGCGAGGTCCGCTGCGGCTTCTGCAACCTGTTCACCCGCATCGGCGCCCCGGACGGCCTCACCGGCGCCTACCTCGACGCCCTGGAGAGGCAGGCGACGACCGTACGGGAGGCGCTGGGCGAGCGGGAGCCGGTCCGGTTCGCCACCGCGGCCTTCGGTGGCGGCACGCCCACCTTCCTCACCGCCGCCGAGCTGGAGCGGCTGTGCGACATCGCCGAGCACCGCATGGGCGCCGGCCTCGGGGCCGTCCCCCTGTCGGTGGAGGCCTCGCCCGCCACCGCCACCGCCGACAGGCTCGCCGTCCTCGCCGAACGCGGCGCCACCCGGCTCAGCCTCGGCGTACAGAGCTTCGACGACACCGAGGCCCGGTCCGCGGTGAGACCGCAGCGCCGCGCCGACGTCGAGGCCGCGCTCGGCCGTGTCCGGGACGCGGGCCTGCCAGTCCTCAACATCGACCTGATCTACGGCATCGACGGCCAGACCGGGGACAGCTGGCTGAGGTCCCTGGACGCGGCGCTCGCCTGGCGGCCCGAGGAGCTCTACCTCTACCCGCTCTACATCCGCCCCCTGACCGGACTCGGCCGTCGCGCCGGCGACCACGACCCGGCCTGGGACGCCCAGCGGCTGCGTCTGTACCGCCTCGGCCGGGACCACCTCCTCGCCCACGGCTACACCCAGCAGTCCATGCGGATGTTCCGCCGCGCGGACGCCCCGCCCCAGGGCGCCGACGACTACGCCTGCCAGACCGACGGCATGATCGGCCTCGGCTGCGGCGCCCGCTCCTACACGGCCGGTCTGCACTACTCCTTCGACTACGCCGTCGGCATGCACGAGATACGCGGCATCATCGACGACTACGTGGCCCGCCCGGCCGCGGACTTCGCGCACGCCGAGTACGGCCGGCGGATGGACCCGGACGAGGCCCGGCGCAGACATCTGCTCCAGTCGCTGCTCCAGGCCGAGGGCCTCGACACCGCCGACTTCCGGAACCGCTTCGGACAGCTGCCGTGGGACGGCTTCGGCGCCGAGCTGGAGCGGTTCGCCGCCCGCGGCTGGCTGACGGACCCGGACGGGCCCGTACTGCGCCTCACCCCGGAGGGCCTCGCGCACTCCGACGCGATCGGTCCCGAGCTGTTCTCCCCGGCCGTGAGCGCGGCGATGGCCGCCTACGAGCGGAAGTAACGGCGATGGACCTGACCCTGCTCTACCGCGGGCCGCTGGCGTCCTGCGACTACGACTGCCCGTACTGCCCGTTCGCCAAGCGGCGCGACTCTCCGGAGCGGCTGCGCACGGACCGGGCCTGTCTGGAGCGCTTCGCCGGATGGGCCGAGGGACAGACCGGTGACCGGCTGTCGGTCCTGTTCACACCCTGGGGCGAGGGCCTGGTCCGCTCCTGGTACCGGCGCGCCCTCACCGGGCTGTCCCGCCTTCCCCATGTGCGCCGGGTCGCCATCCAGACCAACCTGAGCTGCCGCACCGACTGGCTCGCCGAGGCCGACCTCGGCACCCTCGCCCTGTGGTGCACGTACCACCCGGGCCAGACGCCGTACGACCGTTTCCTGGCCAAGTGCCGTGAACTGGCCGGGGCCGGCGTCCGGTTCAGCGTCGGGATCGTCGGGCTGCCCGAGCATCTGGAGCACGCCCGACGGCTGCGCGCCGACCTGCCCGAGCACGTGTACCTCTGGGTCAACGCCGCCGAGGGCCACCTCTACGACGACGCCGCGGCCCGCCTCTGGACCGACCTGGACCCGCTCTTCCCGTACAGCCGCCGTCCGCACGCCAGTGCGGGGCTGCCCTGCCGCACCGGCGAGTCGGTGATCTCCGTGGACGGCGACGGCACGGTCCGCCGCTGCCACTTCGTGCCCGCCGAGCTCGGCAACCTCTACGACGGCTCCTACCGCGAGGCTCTGCGGCCCCGCGCCTGCCCGCTGGCCGTGTGCGACTGCCACATCGGCTACATCCACCTGGAGACGCTCCCGCTGTACGACGTCTTCGCGGGCGGAGTGCTGGAGCGGATACCGGCGAGCGGAATCTAATAATCTTCTCTGGAGCTATTCAACTAGATGAGTATCATGAGGCGTCTCCGGAGGTCCGGCAGACGTGACGGCGGCCCGCCGGGAGCGCCGCGCACGGCAAGGAAGGCGACACCTCATGACCGCCCCGTACACCCGCTACGTCGCCCTGGGGGACAGCCAGACCGAGGGCGTCGGGGACGGCGACGACCTCACCGGGCTGCGCGGCTGGGCCGACCGCCTCGCCGAGCGGCTCGCCCGCCACAACCCCGGCCTGCACTACGCCAACCTCGCCGTCCGGGGCCGCCTCGCGGGACAGGTCCGCGCCGGGCAGCTCGCCCCCGCCCTCGCCCTGCGCCCGGACCTGGCCACGGTCCTCGCCGGGGTGAACGACCTGCTGCGCCCGCGCTTCGACCCGGACGAGGTGGTGGGTCATCTGGAGGCGATGTTCGCCGCGCTCACGGCACAGGGCGCGCAGGTGGCCACCCTGACCTTCCCGGATCCCTCCCGCATCAGCCCCCTGGCCCGGGGCCTGGCCCCTCGGGTGACCGCCCTGAACGCCGGCATCCGCGAGGCCGCCCGCCGCCACGACGTCATCGTGGCCGACACCGCCGTCGTGCCGGTCGCCGCCGACCCCCGGCTCTGGAGCCAGGACCGCCTGCACGCCAGCCCGCTGGGCCACGACCGTATCGCCGCGGCCATGGCCCACGCCCTGGACGTGCCCGGCAGCGACACCGCGTGGACCGAGGCGCTGCCCGTCGGCCCGCCGGCACCGGCCGGCCGGCACGCCGTCGCCGCCGAGGTCCGCTGGGCGGCCTCCTTCCTCGGCCCCTGGCTGGGCCGCCGCCTGCGGGGACGCTCCTCGGGGGACGGGCGCAGCGCGAAGCGGCCGGAGCTGGCGCCGGTCGCGGCGGGCTGACCGGCCGGGAGCGGGGCAGCACCGGGGCACCGTGTCCGGCGGTGGTTGCGCGCGGGGGCCGGGGCGGGGCAGGGTTCGGGGCGTGGCCACCTTGCTGATCGTTCATCACACGCCCTCCCCGAACTGCCAGGCGATGTTCGAGGCCGTCGTCTCGGGCGCGACGGCCCCGGGGATCGAGGACGTACGGGTCGTACGGCGGTCTGCGCTGTCCGCGACCGCGTCGGACGTGCTCGAGGCGGACGCGTATCTGCTGGGCACGCCCGCGAACCTGGGCTACATCTCCGGCGCCCTCAAGCATTTCCTCGACCAGGTCTACTACCCCTGCCTGGACGAGACGCGCGGCCGGCCGTTCGGGTACTACGTGCACGGCGGGAACGACGTGACCGGGGCCGTACGGGCCGTCGAGGCGATCACCACCGGCCTGGGCTGGCGCCGCGCCGCTGATGCCGTGACCGTGACCGGCGAACCGTCCAAGGACGACCTCCAGGCCTGCTGGGAACTGGGGGCCGTGCTCGCCGCGGGGCTCATGGAGTGACGCGTCCCTCCGTGCGTCCGGACGCCACGGGGCGGGCGAGACGCTCGTGACACCCCAGGGCCCTTCTGACGGATCTCCACGACGCCGCGGAGGTTCATCAGAAGGACCCTAGGCTGATCCCATGTACGTGACCCGCACGTCCCGGCATGTGAACGCCCCGCCCGCCGCCGTCTACCGCGCGCTGCTCGACGCGGACGCGGTCGGACGCTGGCGGGTGCCGGACGGGATGAGCGGCCGGGTCCACGAGTTCGACGCCAGGGAGGGCGGCCGCTTCCGGGTGTCGCTCACCTACCGACTCCCCGGCGCCACCGGCAAGTCGGGTGCCCGCACCGACACCTACCACGGCCGGTTCGTACGGCTGGAGCAGGACCGTCTGGTGGTGGAGGAACTCGAGTTCGAGACCGACGACCCGGCGCTGCGCGGCACGATGACCATGACGACCACGCTCACCGCGTGCGAGGGCGGCGGCACCGAGGTCGTCATGGTGCACGAGGGTGTCCCCGACGTGGTGCCGCCGGCCGACAACGAGACCGGCGCACGCATGGCCCTGGCCAACCTCGCCGCGCTCGTCGAGACGTCCTGAGCCGAGGCGCTCCCGCCGCCGGTCAGTCCACCCGGTGGACCAGCTGGCTGGTCAGCTCGTACCGCGCGCCCACCACCGCGAGCCGCCCCTGCGCGACCCTCGCGGCGAGATCGGGCACCGCGGCCAGGCGCGAGCGGACCAGCCGCACCTGGGCGTCGATCGTCGCGTCGACCCGGGCGTCGCCCTCCGTGGTGTGGTCGATGGCGGGGCGGATCTGGTCGGCCAGGTACTGGATGTGGTCCGGCAGCGGTTCCCCGGTCCGCTCGGCCTCCACGGCCGCCCGCACCGCGCCGCACGACTGGTGCCCGAGCACCGTCACCAGCGGTATGCCGAGCTCCAGCACCCCGTACGCGATGCTCCCGAGCACGGCCTCGTCCAGCACCTCCCCGGCCGCCCGCACGGTCAGCAGGTCCCCGAGGCCCTGGTCGAACACCAGTTCCGGCGGCACCCTCGAGTCCACGCAGCCGAGTATCACGGCGAACGGATGCTGCCCCTTCGTCAGCGCGTGGCGTACCGCCGGGGTCTCGTCGGGGTGCCGTTCCCGGTAGGTGCGCCAGCGCAGGTTCCCCGCGGCCAGGGCGCGCAGCGCCTGCGCGGGGGTCTCCGGACGCGGCCCGGCGGGTGTCCGCCCGGCCGCCTGGGCGGGCGCGGTGACGGTGAGCGCGGCGGCCCCCGTCAGCCCGGCCCACAGCAGCGCGCGCCGGGCCGGAGAGGCGGGGGAGGCGGGCGGGGTGGGGGAGGTGGCGTCGTAGGTCACGGCGTTCGAACGTACGGCCGCGTCGTCGGCTCTCCGGCTTCCCTTGCCGAACGATGACGTGGCGTGGGCGAACCGTGATCGGGTGTTGAACCGCCCTTGGGCGGATCGTTTCCGCGCCCATACCCGGCTCCCATCCTCATCTCACTTGTGATGAGCGGTAGTTGACGTCACATCAGGCGACCGGCGCGTCCGGGACGATCACGACCTTGCCGACGGCCGTGCCCGACTCGGCGTGCCGCAGCGCGGCGGCCGCCTCGTGGAGGGGGTAGACGCGGTCGATCGTCGCCCGGACCGTTCCGCTGCCGAGGAGGGTGAAGATCCCGGTGAGGTCCTCGCGCAGTTCGGTCCGGAACCTGTCGGCCCTGCGGGCCTTGCCCGCCCAGAGGTTGAAGAAGTGGGCGCCGCGGCCGTTGGGCAGGACGTTCCAGAGTGTGAGGCGGGCGAGGAGCCCGAGCACGGTGACCATGCCGCTGCCCGCCCGGTCGCGGGTGGAGGCACTGCCGTAGGAGACGAGGGTGCCGCCGGGGGCGAGCATCCGCCAGGAGTCCTTGACGCCCTTGCCGCCGACGTGGTCGAACACGGCGGCCACCCCGTCGGGAGCCAGTTCGCGGACGCGGGCGAGGAGGTCGCCGCGGTAGTCGACCGGTACGGCGCCGAGTGCCGCGACCGCCTCCTGGTTGCGGGCGGAGGCGGTGCCGATGACGGTGACCCCGGCGGCGCGGGCCAGCTGGACCAGGACGCTGCCGACACCGCCGTTGGCGCCGTGCACCACGACCGTGTCACCGGCCCGGACCCGGGCCGTGCGGTGGAGCATCCGCCAGGCGGTCGCGCCGTTGGTGACCAGCGTCTCCGCCTCGGCGGCCGGCACCCCGTCGGGCACCGGAACCAGGTCGGCGGCCTCCAGCAGGACGCGGTCGGCCCAGCCGCCGGTCTTCGTCAGCGCGGCCACGCGCTGCCCGGCGGCCAGGGGGATCGCGCCCGGCGCCTGCGGGCCCAGTTCCTCGATCACGCCGACGAGGTCGTAGCCGGGGACGAAGGGGAAGGCGGGCATGTCGTAGTACTTGCCGCGCCGCATCTGCTGCTCGGCGAAGGTGACTCCGCTGGCCTCGACCCGGACCAGGGCCTGCCCGAGGCCGGGCCGGGGCAGCTCGCGCACCCGCACCTGAAGGGTCTCGGGCTCGCCGACGGCGGGGAGGACGATCTCGGTCGCTCGCATGACAACTCCTTGTGTCGTGTGGTGACGGTATTGTGTGGTTGACCACTCACTCTCGTGTGCCGAGAGAGGGCGACCTTCGGTGCCGTGAGGGACCGGGGGTCGCCCTGCCGTCAGTAGTGCGTGATGCCCGCCGTGAGGGTGCGTGTCCAGGGGGCGTCGACGGCCTCGGCGTCGATCGAGACGAGCAGGTGGCACAGCATCCCCACGGCGAAGAACTGCTGGATCTGCTCCTCGCCGCCGCCCGAGGCGCCGCGGACGTACTCCACGGTGCGGGCGTACCCGGTGCGCACCGCCTCGCGGACGGCCGGCTCGGAGACCGCTGCCGCCTGGGCGTGCAGTTGCACGAGCATGAGGTCGTTGTCGCTGATCAGGCGGGCGTAGGCATCGCCCATCGAGTCCAGCACGGCCTCCGGGCTGCTGCCACGGGCCTCGGCGGCGCCGCGCTCCAGGGCCGCCCGCACCCGCACGAAGCAGTGCTCGACGACCGCGGTGAACAGTGCCTCCTTGTTCGGGAAGAGGCGGTAGACGTACGCCTGCGAGATGCCGGCCGCCTTCGCCACCTCGCCGGTGGTGGTCCCGAAGTAGCCCCGGGCGGCGAACGCCCCGATCGCGGTGCGCAGCACCGTCTCCCGGCGCTCCTCGGCGGTGGACAGTCTCCGTGCTTCCGTCTTCATGTGACTACTCAATCACTCACACCTGTAACTCGTCAACCACTCTTCATGGAGAGCCGGGCCGTCGGGAGTCGTGGCACGTCGCCTTGCCGCGGGCACGAGGGCGGGCGGCCGGGAGATCGCGGCGCCTCGCGGTGGAGCGGGCACGGGGACGGGCCGCCGGGAGATCGCTTTGTCAGTGGGCGCCGCTATGTTCGGTCGTGTTCCCGCCGGAAGGTGTCGGCACGTGAGATTTCGCGTGCTCAAGTGGCATGCGCTGCGAAGGAGATGATGGGTTGTCCGACTGGGAGAAGTCGAGCACGGCCCGGGTGGTGCGTCCCGCCCGGCCGCGCAAGCTCGCCAAGGTGCCGTTCGTCGAACTGGCCGACGGACGACTGCAAGGCGTGGTGTCCAGCGGCTCGGACATCGAACGGGTCTACGTGTCCTCGGTGGCGGCCGCGACGTACGCGTTCGCGTGCAGCACCAACAACAACCGCCCCTGCGGCGGCGCCCGCAGCTCGTTCTGCAACCACATCCGGGCGCTGATCACCGAGGCGGCGCTCCAGTACGGCCCCGAGCGCGTCGCCCGCTATCTGCGCGTCGACCTCGGCGACGACGAGCCGACCGCGGCCTCCCTCGCCCAGGCGATGACCGCCACGCGGCCCGCGGCGGCCGACGGCAAGGCCGCGGCGGCCCCCGTCTTCAGCCGCTTCCTGCGCCATCTGGCCTACCTGGAACTGGGGCCGGGCACCGGGCCGTTGCCGGAGATGCACTGGTTCCCGCCCACCCGCGGACAGGCGCCCGGGAGCGGCATCGAGGCCGCCGGTCCGATGGCCGCGCCGGTCGACGGCCTCGACGAGGCGCTCGCCGCGGTCGACGCCTTCGACGGCATGCTCACCGCGGGACTGCTGCGGCCCCGCGCCGACCGGACGGCCGGGCTGACCGGACTCGCCGACGCCGTCGCGGGCAGCCCACTGGCCGCGCGGGTCGCCGAGGCGGCCGGGAAGGCGGCGGCCGGCAGCGCGGGCGAGGACCACTTCGTCGCCCTGGCCGCCGCCCGTTCCGCGCTGCTCGGCGCCGCCCACGACGCCCTCGCCGCACACGCCGAGGAGCTGACCCGACGCACCCCTCACGACCCCGCCGGCCCCGCCGCGCCGGGTGCGGACCAGACGCCCAACCTCCTGGCCGCGGCCCGCTCCTGGCTGTCCGACCTGGCCCGCGCGGGCTGGCGGGGCATCGACCACGACCTGGTCTCGGGCGCGGCCCCGATCGTCTCCGCGATGCTCCCGGACACCTCGCTGCGCCGCCTCGCCACCCTCCTCGACGGCTTCGCCGCCGAACTCGCCGCCTCCTGCCCGGGTGCCTCGCTGGAGCGGGTCCCGGCCCGCCGCTGGGGCGACCTGTGGGCACGGGCCCTGCTGCTCGCCCTGCCCGGCGCCACCGACGCTCCCGCTCCCGCCACGGCCACCGGGCGACTGCTGCCGCTCGGCGTGGACCTGCACGAACACGCCACCGCGGTCCAGGCCCAGGTCCACGCGGTCCTCGAACCCGCGGACGGCACCGCGCCCCGGCTGCTGCGCGCGGCCGTCTCCGTGCCCAAGCCCGACACGGTCGTCGAGGCCGGCGTCTGGCAGCTGCTGCGGCCCCACATGTCCCTGCTGGCCGCCCTGGGCGAGGGCCGCGCGATGGACCTCGACTCCATGCCGGTCACCGCGGAGGGCGACCTGATCTGGAGCGAGGAGCACGCCCGCCCGGGCGAGGCCGCCGACGCCTTCGCCACCGCCCGGGTCGCCCTGCCCACCGCCGCCGTCGCGGCCACCGCGCCGCTGGACCGCCACCCGGCCCGGCTCGCCGTCCCCGTCTTCCTGGAGGGCTACGCGCCCCGGACCGACGGCGGGACCACGGTGTTCGACCTGCCCTCGGGCCCGCTCACCGTGGACACCGACCGCATCCCCACCGCCGGACCGCTCACCCCCGAGGCCGTCGCCGCCTCCACCGCCTGCATCGGCCTGCTGCGCTGGGACGACGGCACCTTCACCGTCCAGCCGCTCGCCGTGGAGACGACCGTACGGAAGAAGACCGTCGTCCTGCACGCGGGTGCCTGGGCCGGCGGCACCACCGACAAGAACGGGGTCAGGGCCGAGAAGGCGGCCACCGACGCCGTGAAGGTGCTGCGCGAGCGCGCCGGAAGGCTGCTGCGGAAATGACCGAGCCCACGACCGCCCAGGAGACGACCGGGACCGGGCCCGGCGCGGAACACGCCCCGGCCGCGACCACCGCCGGGCAGCCCGCGGACGCCGCCCCCGCCGCCCCCGCCGCCCCCGACGCCCACGACAACCGCCGCCAGGTGCTCTACTGGCGCCTGCTGGCCCG
Source organism: Streptomyces sp. NPDC005017 (assembly GCF_042873115.1). Lineage (NCBI taxonomy): Bacteria > Bacillati > Actinomycetota > Actinomycetes > Kitasatosporales > Streptomycetaceae > Streptomyces > Streptomyces sp. NPDC005017. The sequence continues at coordinate 41,792 of NZ_JBIALD010000018.1, forward strand.
GCTGTTCGACCGCGAGGAGCAGCAGACCCTGGAGTCGGCGAGCCTCGCCGTCGTCGAGGACATCGGCCTGCCGGCCGCGCTGCTCGACCCGCAGACCTCCGTCGACTCCCTCGTACAGCGACACCCGGACCTGGCCGGGGAGTTCGACGGCCTGATGATCCCGGAGCAGGAGGACGGCGACCGCGACCGCGCCGCCGAGGTACGCCGCGCGGCACTGGTGTCGAAGGTGCTGCTGAACGTGTTCGACAGCGGCTCCGGCACGGTCACCGCGGGACAGCTCGCCCGCTGGCAGGCCGACGCCGACTGGCTGGAGCGGGCCCTCGGCTGCAAGCCGGGCGAACTGCGCGGCGGCCGGAGCGCGGGACGCCGCCCCGGCGCACTGGGCGCCTCCGGCGCGGGCGCCGGCCCCACCGGCACGGGCGGCGGCGGCCACACCCCCGACCTGAGCCAGCTGATCCCGGAGATCGGGCCCGAACTCGGCGCCATCGAGGCCGACCTCGTCAAGCGCATGCACCTGCGCGAGGTCCTCGCCGACCCGCAGCTCGCCGCGAAGCTCACCCCGAGCATGTCGCTGATCGAGCAACTGCTGCGCGACAAGAACAACCTCTCCGGCGTCGCCCTCGCCAACGCCAAGGCGCTGATCCGGCGCTTCGTCGACGACGTCGCCCAAGTGCTGCGCACCCAGGTCGAGAAGAGCACCGTGGGCCCGCTGGACCGCTCGGTGCCGCCCAAACGGGTGTTCCGCAACCTCGACCTCGACCGCACGATCTGGAAGAACCTCACCAACTGGAGCCCGGAGGAGGAGCGGCTCTACGTCGACCGCCTCTACTACCGGCACACCGCCCGCAAGACCACGCCCCAGCGGCTGGTCGTGGTCGTCGACCAGTCGGGCTCGATGGTCGACTCCATGGTCAACTGCACCATCCTGGCGTCCATCTTCGCCGGGCTGCCGAAGGTGGACGTCCACCTCATCGCGTACGACACACAGGCGCTCGACCTCACCCCGTGGGTGCACGACCCGTTCGAGACGCTGCTGCGCACCAACCTCGGCGGCGGCACCGACGGCACCGTCGCCATGGCCCTCGCCCAGCCGAAGGTCGCCGAACCGCGCAACACCGTCGTGGTGTGGATCTCCGACTTCTACGAGTGGCGCGGTGAGCAGCTCTTCGAGTCGATGGCCGGCCTGCACCGCTCCGGCGTGAAGTTCATCCCCGTCGGCTCGGTGACCAGCTCCGGGCGCGGCAGCGTCAACCCCTGGTTCCGCGAGCGGTTCAAGGACCAGGGCACCCCGGTGATATCCGGGCACATCCGCAAGCTCGTCCAGGAACTCAAGACGTTCCTCGCCTAGTGCCGCCGCGGCACCGGCACACCCCTCACCACGCACCGCCCCTGTGACGAAAGGCCACCCCATGTCCGACCTGTTGCGCGCCCCCGCCGAGCTCAAGTACGCCGAGGAGCTGGACTGGCTGGAGTCGGTCGACGACGGCCCCAAGCCGTTCTCCTGGCGCCTGTCGCCCAAGATGGTCCGTCTGTTCATCCTCGGCTCCGAGCGTGCCGACGGCCTGGACCGCGAGATCTCGCAGAAGTGGTTCGGCGACCGCAGCTTCGTCGAGCGTTCCATCGTCACCCTCGCCTCCGACCGCGGACTGCTGCTCATCGGGGACCCCGGCACCGGCAAGAGCTGGCTGGCCGAGCTGCTGGCCGCGGCGATCAGCCGGAACTCCACCCTGGTCGTGCAGGGCACCGCGGGCACCACCGAGGACCACATCAAGTACTCGTGGAACGTCTCGATGGTGATCGCCAAGGGCCAGTCCCGCGAGTCGATGATCCCCTCGCCGATCATGACCGCCATGGAGGGCGGCGCGATCGGCCGCTTCGAGGAGCTCACCCGCTCCACCAGCGACGTGCAGGACGCACTGATCTCGATCCTGTCGGAGAAGTACATCTCCGTGCCCGAACTCGACAGCGACAACATCGTTTTCGCCAAGCCGGGCTTCTCGGTCATCGCCACCGCCAACAGCCGCGACCGGGGCGTCAACGACCTGTCGAGCGCCCTCAAGCGCCGCTTCAACTTCGTCCGCATCCCCGTGGTCAGCAACAAGAAGGCCGAGGCGGAGATCGTCCGCTTCCGCACCGAGGAACTGCTGCGCCGCCACCGGATCGAGCTGGACGTGCCGCCCACCCTGCTGGACGTCCTGCTCCAGAGCTTCGCCGACCTGCGGGCCTCCTCCGCCGCGGCCGCGGGCGACGACGAGAAGCTGGAGTCCGCCCTGTCCACCGCCGAGCAGATCGGCGTCCTGGAGGACGCCATCCTGCACAGCAACTTCTTCGGCGAGCGCACCCTGACCGCGCACACCCTCGCCTCCTCCCTCGTCGGATCGCTCGCCCGGCGGGAACCGGAGGACCTGGCCATCCTCAACAAGTACCTGCACGGCGTGGTCGAGCCGCGCAGCAAGGAAGAGGGCGGATCCTGGCCGGAGTTCCTGGAGGGCGGCCGCGACGCGATCGCGACCCTGTCATGAGCGAGGCCACCTTCACGGCGCTGCGCGCCCAGCTGGAGCAGGCCGCCACGACGTTCGCCGACGGGCCCCGCGCCCTGGAGGGCATCCTCCTCGGCATGGTCGACGACGTCGACCGGGCCGTCCGCGAACCCCTGGAGATCTTCCCGGTCTGCCATCACTCACCCGCCTCCGCCCTCGCCATGGCCCGCCGGCTGCGCGAGAAGCAGCCCAAGGTGGTGTACCTGGAGCTGTGCGAGGACATGGCCCCGCTGCTCACCGAACTGCGCAACTGCCGCCTGCCGGTGGCGGTGCAGGCCTTCGCCACCGAGCTCGACGGCTTCCCCGCCGACTGGGCCCCGCTGTCGGTCGTCGCGCCGGTCACCGAGGCCTCCGCCGAGTACCAGGCCGTCGCGTACGCCCTGGACACGCCCGGCGTCGAACTCGTCCTCGTCGACCGTTCCAGCGACCACGTCTTCCAGTGGCAGGAGCCCGAGGAGGACACCCCGGCCGGCGCCGACGCGGACGCGCCGGCGGCCGAGGAGGAGACCGCGCTCCACGGCGACGCCGTCGGCGTCGAGATCGGCGACCTGCGCCCCAGGTTCGCCGAACTGGAGGATCACCTGCTGCGGCACGGCAAGGTGCGGCACTGGTCGGAGTGGTGGCACCAGTACGTGGAGCTGCCGCTCGGCGACAGCGACCACGACACCTACCGGCAGGTGATGTTCCTCATCGGCAGCCTGTTCCGCCGCCTCGCCCCCGGCGACTCCCGCCGGGTCCGCGTCGACGAGGACCGCGAGCGCTACATGTGGACCCGGATGCGCGAGCACCTCGCCGCCTCCGGCACCGACCCCGCCGACTGCCTGTACGTCTGCGGCGCCTTCCACGCGGCCAGCCGTGTGGCGGAGTTCGGCGTCGGCGGCAGCGACGGCTTCGAGATCTCGCCGCGCACCGCCACCAGGTGGCAGTACGGACTGATCCCGTCCAGCCACACGGCGATCGAGGCGCAGTTCGGCCTCGCCGCGGGCTCGGTGTCGATCGCGGCGACGGAATGGGCGAAGAACCTCAAGCGCACCCGCGTCAAGCCGTACCGGCTCGCCGGGCAGGCGGGTACCAAGAAGCCGGCCAGGGCGGCGGCGCCCCCGGCACCGATGGCGGACACCCCGGCCGCCGACCGGCTGACCGGCTTCCTGCATCGCCCGCCGGTCCTCGACCCGCTCGACGAGGCCGAACTGCTCGGCTGGTCGGTGGAGATCGTGCGCGCCGCCCGCCGCAACGGCTACCTCGCCTCGACGGCCGACGCCATCGCCGTCTTCGAGACGTCCATCCTGCTGGCCGGGATGCGCGACCGGGCCCGACCGACGCCGTACGACTTCCAGGACGCGGCCGTCACCTGCATCGAGAAGGACAGCGTGCCCGGCCGGCGCGACGTCCGCAGGCTCGTCGAGATCATGATGGGCGGCGACCGCGTCGGCCAGGTCGGCTACGACGCGCTGCCGCCGCTCGCCCGCGACGTCCACGACCGTCTCGCCCCGCTCAACCTCAAGCTCCAGCAGCGCGGCGTCCAGCGCGCCCTGCTCGACATCGCCTCACAGCCCGGGCTGGCGAAGTGCTCCGACGTGCTGTGGATCCTGAAGTACCTGATGCCGCACGGCGCCGCCCGCCCGATCATGGGCGACCGGCGGCTGGGCGAGAAGCCCATCCAGGAGTCCTGGGACCTCGCCCTGGGCACCCACCAACGCGCCCTCATCGAGCTGGGCTACGAGGGCGTCAGCATCGAACAGGTCCTGGAACAGCGGCTGCGGCGCACCGCGTACGACCCGAAGGCCACGGCCGCGACCGTGCTCCGGGCCGTCGAGGACGCGATCCTCCATCTGCGCAGCCGCCGTCTCGCCGACGAACTCGGCACCCGCGCCCTCGAGGTGCTCGCCCAGGAGCGCAGCGTGGACGGGGCACCGGAGGTGCTGCGCCGGGTCCGCCGGCTGCTCGCCTACTACCGCACCAGCGAGCCCGTGCTCCCCGGCTGGATCGAGTCCTTCGTCAAGACCGGCTACGCGCACTACTGCACGCTGCTGCCGACCGCGTTCACCGACGAGGACGCCACCGTCCGCCAGGTCGCGGCCATGTTCGGCTTCCTGTTCAGCATGGAGAGCCTGGCCCTGTCGCTCGGCTGCGACCGTACCCAGCTCGAACTGGCCGTCGCCCAGTCCCATCCGCAGGAGCCGGACAGGACGGCCCTGCTCTGGGCGGCCCAGACCCACCTGGGCCGGCTCTCCCGCGAGGAACTGCGTGCCCGCTGTGCCGCCCTGCTGGGCAACCCCCTGGTCGTGCCCGCCTACCCGCGCTACCTCAGCGGGTTCCTGCACGCGCTGGAGCCCGTGCCGCAGCTGACCGACTTCGTCGTCGAGGCCGTCTCCAACGCCTTCGCCGAGCTCCCCGACCCGGTCCTGCTGCCCTGGCTGCCGAGCCTGATCACCGGCCTGCGCTCCAGCGGTTCCGAGCTGGCCCCGCTGCTGATACGGGAGGCCGGCCGGATCTACCCCGGACGGCTGGACGACCTGGACAGCTGGGTACCGCCGTGGCGCGCCCGGCCCGCCCCGGCCGCCGCCCCCGGGTCCGGCCGCCCGCCGGGCCCGGCCGCGCTGCCCCTGCTCACCGCGCACCCGGCGGCCTGCGACGCGCTCGCGGCCCTCCTGGGCTGCGAGGGGGCCTGGGACGAGTCGGGCGCGGCCACGGGCGCGGCGCTCCTCGCCCGTCACCCCGGGACGGCGAACGCGCTCGAGGCCCTGCTCACCGCGTCCTGAGGCGGCTCCCTGCCGTGAGGGTCGCGATCCGGCCCGGCCGCCGATCAGGGCGGCCGGGCCGGATGGCGTCAGAGCGCCCCCACCCGCAGAGGGGAGCCGGTGCCGACTCTCTCGCTCAAGTCGGCCCGTAACGCCGCCAGTTCGGCCATCCTGCTGTCGATGACACGTATCTTGTCCTCGAACAGGGCGGACAGCGCCCCGGCGGTGTCGGGTGCTTCGCGCAGTTCCTCGCCGTGCCGGCCGATCTCGGCCAGGGAGAATCCCAGCATCTGGGCCGTGCGGACGTAGTACAGCCAGGTGACCGCCTCCTCCGGGAAGTCCCGGTAGCCGTTGCGCAGTCGCTCCCCGGTCACCAGACCGAGCCGCTCGTAGTACCGGATGGCGTCCTTGCTCAGGCCGGTTCGTTCGGCCAACTCACCGATGCGCACGCTCAATTCACCCCAATGTGGACTTGATCTCGGACCGTGCTCCGGCGCTGGGCGCGAGGTGCGTCGTGCCCGGCACCTCCTGAGTCACACCACGATCCCGGCCCGGTCGGGACAGGTGCGTCTCGTTCGTATCAGCGCCGGGTACGGCCCTGTCGTCACCGCGGGGTCCGGCACGGTCCGGGGTGGCGTGCGGCCGGCGCCCCGGCGCCCCGGCGCCCCGGCGGCCGGGCGGGGGCAGCGCACCGCCGGACGGCGTGGGGCGGGCCGTCCGGCGGTGGGGGAGAGCGTGCTGGGTGTCAGCCCAGGCGGGCGGGCGGAGCGTCTGCCCAGGTCGCCCAGGCGGGCGTGCGGGGTGTCAGCCGAGGTTGCCCAGGCGGGCGTCCTGCCACAGGTCGACGCCGCCGTCGGTGGCGTACTTGTCGATCTCGGCGAGCTCCTCGGCGCTGAAGTCGAGGTTCTCCAGCGCGGCCACGTTCTGCTCGAGCTGCGCCACGCGCGAGGCGCCGACCACGAGGGAGGTGACCCGCTCGTCGCGCAGCGCCCAGGCGAGCGCCATCTGGGCGAGGGTCTGGCCGCGCCGGGCCGCGATGTCGTTGAGCGCGCGCAGCCGCCGGACCATGTCGTCGGTGAGCCAGCCGGAGTCGAAGGACTTGCCCTGCGCGGCCCGCGAGTCCTCGGGCACGCCGTCGAGGTAGCGGCCGGTCAGCATGCCCTGGGCCAGCGCCGTGAAGCCGATGACGCCGAAGCCGTCCTCCTGTGCGGCGTCGAGCAGCCCGTCCGTCTCGATCCAGCGGTTGAGCATGCTGTACGACGGCTGGTGGATGAGCATCGGGGTGCCCAGCTCGCGCAGGATGCGCGCCGCCTCCCGGGTGCGCTCGGCGTCGTAGGAGGAGATGCCCACGTACAGGGCCTTGCCCTGGCGGACCGCGGTGTCGAGCGCGCCCATCGTCTCCTCGAGGGGCGTGCCGGGGTCCAGCCGGTGCGAGTAGAAGATGTCGACGTAGTCCAGGCCCATCCGGGCGAGCGACTGGTCGAGCGAGGCCAGCAGGTACTTCCGGGAGCCGCCGCCCTGTCCGTACGGGCCCGGCCACATGTCCCAGCCGGCCTTGGTGGAGATCACCAGCTCGTCCCGGTACGGCTTGAGGTCCTCCCGCATCAGACGCCCGAAGTTGATCTCGGCGGCGCCGTAGGGCGGACCGTAGTTGTTCGCCAGGTCGTGGTGCGTGATGCCGAGGTCGAAGGCGCGCAGCGCGATCTCGCGCTGGGTCGCGAAGGGCATGTCGTCGCCGAAGTTGTGCCAGTAGCCGAGCGACAGCAGGGGGAGGTCGAGCCCTGAGCGTCCGGTGCGGCGGTAGCGCATGGTGCCGTTGTAGCGTTCGGGGTCCGCGATGTGGGTCATCGGGTGCTCTCCGGGTGGTGCGATGAGGGGTCCCGTCGAGTTCGGGGACGTGCCCCACCCTGCCCCCGCGTGATCGTGAAGTCCAACCGATGGGGCTCATGCCATTCAGCTGTGCCGCTTCTCAATGGTTCAGCTGTTCGACCGGGGTCGCGGGCGTGGCGGGAATGCTTCGGCGGGAGGTGGTGTTGGACCCCACGTAGCTGACATGCGCAAGCCAAGCACTTGCGGTGTGGGCGGAAGGAGGACCTCATGGCACGCGCCACCACGCGTCCCGTCGTGACCCTGCGGTCGACGGCCGGGACCGGCGTCACCTATGTGACGCGCAAGAACCGTCTCAACGACCCCGACCGGCTGACCCTGCGCAAGTACGACCCCGTGGCGGGCCGGCACGTCGCGTTCCGCGAGGTGCGCTGACCCCCCGGTGGTCACCGACGGCCCGACCGGGCCGTGAGGCCCGACCAGGCCGTGAACAGGCATGCCCCGCGATGGGCAGCCATGAGAACCCTTGAGCAGCCTTGAGGAGGCACATCCCGTGAAGCACGGAATCCACCCCGAGACCCGCCCGGTCGTCTTCCGGGACCGTGTGGCGGGCGTCGCGTTCCTGACCCGCTCGACCGCGACGTCCGCGAACACGGTCGAATGGGAGGACGGCACCACCTACCCGGTGATCGACGTGGAGACGTCGTCGGCCAGCCACCCGTTCTACACCGGCACCCGGCGGATCATGGACAGCGCCGGCCGCGTGGAGAGGTTCGAGCGCCGGTACGGACGCGCGGGGGCCGCGCGCCGCTGACCCGGTTCCACGGCCCGGCCGCGCCCACCCGGCGTGGCCGGGCCGACATGTACGCCCGCTCAGCCCCGCCCCGCCGGGGCACCGCCCACGAGCTCCTCCAGCAAGGCCCTGTCCTCGTCGTCGGCCGGTGCCCAGGCTGTCGGATCGCCGAGGAGGGTGCGCACCAGCGCCGCCTCCGCACGGAAGACGGCCCGGCACCGCGCGCTCCGGACGGTCCGCCTCGTGCCCGAGCAGCCGCACCTCCCGGCCGACTGTCCGCGGCCGCGTCTCGCGCCTCACTCCCCACCCGGTCCCGCGCCGGCATCAAGCGGATCGCCTTCCGCCATCGGGTCACGCTCATCTCGTCGCTCCGCACCGGCATCAACCGGAATCGACCGCCCCACGCACGCCGGGTCCGGGCCACCTGACCGCTCGAGCGGCGGCCCGGGGCGACTCGGTTCCCGCACGCCCGCGCCCGCGCTCACCCGATGCGCCGAATTCCGCGCCAACAGGCAACCCGGGCAACACATTTCCGCTCTCACAGGTTGTTCGCAGGCCGGGCGGGGGCGCGTGGGGTGCGCCCGGCATACACCGGCCGGCCCGTGAGCTGTCGAGTCCGATGCCACTGACCATGGCACTCGCAGACGAGGAACCGATGACCAGTCAGCAACACCGTAAGCGTGTCCAGCGCGCGTCGCTCGCCGCGGCCGCCGCGCTCACCGTCGTCGTCGTGGGGGCCGGCGCCGCACCGGGTGCCGGACCGGCGAGCCCGGCCGGCCAGCCGAAGCTCAAGCTGGTGGCCGCGTCGAAGTCCGTCACGATCGACCGGTGGGAGGGGGAACCCGGGGTCTACCTCGACCTCGGTACGTACATCACCGTCGACAAGGCTCCGCTGGAGTTCAAGGTGACGCGGAAGTCCTACAAGGACCCCGTCGTCGCCCAGCAGGTCTTCCGCGACGGCTCGAGCACGCGCGTGAAGACGCTGCCCGCGGGCACCGTGAAGGACTTCTCGGGTCTGCCCGGCTTCCTGGAGGTCACCATCAAGAACGCGGCCGGTGAGGTCGCGGCCACCACGAAGGGCACCTACTGCCCGAACAACGCCTCCGGCCGTATCCGCCCGGACGCCCCGGCCAACTCGCACTACCCGGAGAGCTGCCCCACCAACCCGTTCACCCTCGGCTCCGTGTGGGGTGTGGAGAAGGGCTGGGCGTCCAACTCCAGCACCTTCGACTACGACAAGCCGCTCGACCTCCCGGCGGGCGAGTACACGGCCAGTGTGCGTGTGGCGAAGAAGTACCGGGACATGTTCGGCATCCCCGACGACCGTCCCACCGTCAAGGTGACGGTACGCGCCGCGAGCAACGAAGGCGGCGGCCAGGGCCTCGGCGCCCAGCGGTCCGGTGCCCACCACGGCGCCGGGCACGGCGGCCACCACTACGGCCCGCGCGGCGCCGACGAGCCGACCCGGCCCGCCCTGTCGCACGCCATGGAGGAGCGCGGCCTCGCCCACCACCTGGGCGACGGTCCCGGCCACACCGACGGCTCGCGCATCGCTCCCGCCCTGAAGCCGAACAGCAAGCGGCCCACCGGCCGCGCGGCCGTTCCGGCGAACGCGCCCAAGCCCGACCTGCGTTCGCTGCCCGCCTGGGGCATCGCCATCACCGACGGCGAGGACGGCGACGTAGCCGGCAAGGACTACCTCGCCTTCAGCGCCAACGTCTGGAACGCGGGCCCGGCCCCGCTCGTCGTGGACGGCTTCCGCAAGCCCGGCGCGGACCTGATGGACGCCTACCAGTACTTCTACGACGCCCGCGGCAAGCAGATCGGCTACACGCCCACCGGCACCATGGAGTGGGACGCGCGCGTCGGGCACGAGCACTGGCACTTCACCGACTTCGCCAGCTACCGCCTGCTCAGCGCGGACCGCACCGAGGAGGTGCGCAGCGGCAAGGAGGCCTTCTGCCTGGCCAACACCGACGCCGTCGACTACACGGTGAAGAACGCCAACTGGCACCCGTACAACACCGATCTGTCGACCGCCTGCGGCCAGCAGAACTCCCTGTCCGTGCGCGAGGTCCTGGACGTCGGCTCCGGCGACACCTACACCCAGTACCGCCCCGGCCAGTCCTTCGACATCACCGACCTGCCGAACGGCACCTACTACATCCAGGTGATCGCCAACCCGGCCAAGCGCCTGAAGGAGGCCAACCTCAACAACAACACCGCCCTGCGCAAGGTGGTCCTCGGCGGTGTGCCGGGCGCCCGCACCGTGCAGGTCCCGCCGCACCAGCTGATCGACGCCAACTGACCCACGGCGTCACAGGCCCCGGGGACGCCGCGCGCCAGCGGCCGTCCCCGGGGCCGCTTCCCTTCTTCGACGGAACCTCCACGCGCGCGTGGGGCACGACGTCATGAGCGACCCGACCGAGACGAACGACGGAACCTCCCCACGCGCGTGGGGCACCGCCGGACCGGCCCGCCACACACGCGACGGCCCGCACGGGGCACCTCCCCGGTGAGACGCCGCACGACGAGGCGTCCGGGCCGGCCGCGGTCGAGGCCGCCCTGAGGGAGCACGCTTCGGTCCACTTCGCCCGGCACGGCGACAACGACGGCTCCCGGAGCATCCTGCGCGGCGGCGGCCTCGCCTCACCGACCCGTTGGGCGGCGTATCTCCGCGTCGGAGCGTGAGACGGCAGCCGGCCACCGGCACGGCGGCCCGACCCGGCGTCAGCCGCGGCAACGGGTACGGCCGTTGCCGTCCGAGTCGTCTGCGGACCTCGTGCACGCGTGGACACGAGAACGTCCGGGCCGGCCCACGAGGGCCGGACCGGACGGGGAGCTCGTCGGGCCGGAAGGATCAGACGAGGTCGAAGCGGTCGAGGTCCATGACCTTGACCCAGGCGGCGACGAAGTCGGTCACGAACTTCTTCTTCGCGTCGTCGCTCGCGTAGACCTCGGCGAGGGCGCGCAGCTCCGAGTTCGAGCCGAAGACGAGGTCGGCGCGGGAGCCCGTCCACTTCACGGCACCCGTCGCGTCACGGCCCTCGAACACGCTCTGGTCCTCGGAGGTCGACTTCCACGTGATGCCCAGGTCGAGCAGGTTGACGAAGAAGTCGTTGGTCAGCACGCCGGGGGTGTCGGTGAGGACGCCCAGCGAGGTGCCCTGGCTGTTGGCGCCCAGCACCCGCAGACCGCCGACCAGGACGGTCGTCTCGGGGGCGCTGAGGGTCAGCAGGTTGGCGCGGTCCAGCAGCAGGTACTCGGCCGGCAGGCGGTTGCCCTTGCCGTGGTAGTTGCGGAAGCCGTCCGCGGTCGGCTCCAGGGCCGCGAAGGACTCGGCGTCCGTGTGCTCCTCGCCCGCGTCGACCCGGCCCGGGGTGAAGGGCACCTCGACGTCGACGCCGCCGTCCTTGGCGGCCTTCTCCACCGCGGCCGTACCGCCGAGGACGATCAGGTCGGCCAGCGAGACCTTCTTGGCGCCGGAGTTGAACTCCTGCTGGACGCCCTCGAGGACGCGCAGCACCTGGGCGAGCTGGTCGGGGTCGTTGGCCTCCCAGCCGCGCTGCGGCTCCAGCCGGATGCGGGCGCCGTTGGCACCGCCGCGCTTGTCGCTGCCGCGGAACGTCGAGGCCGACGCCCACGCGGTGGAGACCAGCTGCGAGACCGTCAGGCCCGAGTCGAGGAGCCTGGCCTTGAGCGCCGCGACGTCCGCGGCGTCGAGGGCCGGGCCCTCGGCCTGCGGCAGCGGGTCCTGCCACAGCAGCGTCTCCTCCGGGACCTCGGGACCGAGGTAGAGGGACTTCGGGCCCATGTCGCGGTGGGTCAGCTTGTACCAGGCGCGCGCGAACGCGTCCGCGAACTCCGCCGGGTTCTCGTAGAACCGGCGGGAGATCGGCTCGTAGATCGGGTCGAGCTTCAGGGACAGGTCCGTGGTGAGCATCGTCGGCAGGTGCTTCTTCGCCGGGTCGAAGGCGTCCGGGACGATCGCCTCGGCGTCCTTCGCGACCCACTGGTGGGCGCCGGCCGGGCTCTGGCTGAGCTCGTAGTCGTACTCGAAGAGGTTCTTGAAGAACCCGTTGCTCCACTGGGTCGGGGTGGTGGTCCAGGTGACCTCCAGGCCGGACGTGATGGCGTCCTTGCCCACGCCCGTGCCGTAGCTGTTCCTCCAGCCGAGGCCCTGCTGCTCCATCGGGGAGGCCTCGGGGTCCGGGCCGACGCTGTCCGCGGGGCCCGCGCCGTGGGTCTTGCCGAAGGTGTGGCCGCCGGCGATCAGGGCGACGGTCTCCTCGTCGTTCATCGCCATGCGGCGGAACGTCTCACGGATGTCGCGGGCCGCGGCGATCGGGTCCGGGTTGCCGTTGGGGCCCTCCGGGTTGACGTAGATCAGACCCATCTGGACCGCGCCGAGCGGATTCTCCAGCTCGCGGTCACCGGTGTAGCGCTGGTCGTCGAGCCAGGTGGTCTCGGGACCCCAGTAGACGTCCTCCTCGGCCTCCCAGACGTCCGCGCGGCCGCCGCCGAAGCCGAAGGTCTCGAAGCCCATGGTCTCCAGCGCGACATTGCCGGTGAGGACCATGAGGTCGGCCCAGGAGATCGACTGGCCGTACTTCTTCTTCACCGGCCACAGCAGACGGCGGGCCTTGTCGAGGTTGCCGTTGTCGGGCCAGCTGTTGAGCGGGGCGAAGCGCTGCTGGCCGGCGCCGGCGCCGCCGCGGCCGTCGCTGATGCGGTAGGTGCCCGCGCTGTGCCAGGCCATACGGATCATCAGCGGGCCGTAGTTGCCGAAGTCGGCGGGCCACCAGTCCTGCGAGGTGGTGAGCACCTCGGCGATGTCCCGCTTCACGGCCGCGAGGTCGAGGTTCCGGAACGCCTCGGCGTAGTCGAACTCCTCGCCCAGCGGGTTCGCGACCGCGGGGTTCGTGGCAAGGATCTTGAGGTTGAGTTTGTCCGGCCACCACTGGCGGTTTCCGCCGCCCTGCGTCGGGTGCGCCGCGCGCCCGTGCGCGACCGGGCAGCCGCCCCCGGCCTCCGTCTTCGCGTCTGTGACGATTGCTTCGTGGTTCTCAGACATGGCAATCCTTCTGTTCTGGGCGGATCACGTGCTCAGGAACTGGGGGTGGAGGCACAGCCGGGGCACAGGCCCCAGTAGATGACCTCGGCCTCGTCGATGAGGAAACCGTGGTCCTCGGAGGCGGTCAGGCAGGGTGTCTCGGCGACCGCGCAGTCGACGTCGCCGACGGCGCCGCACGATCGGCACACGACGTGGTGGTGATTGTCCCCGACGCGTCCCTCGAAGCGGGCCGGGCTGCCGGCCGGTTCGATCCGGCGGACGAGGCCCGCCGAGGTGAGGGCGTGCAGGGCTTCGTAGACGGCTTGGAGGGATATGTGGCCGACCCGGTCGCGGACTCCCGTCGCGATCGCGTCGACGCCCAGGTGATCACCGCTGCGCACGGTCTCCAGCAGCGCCACGCGTGCGGCTGTCACGCGCAGGCCGGCTCCGCGCAGCTCCTCGGCGGTGGTCGGTGTCCCCGATGCGGTCATGAGGTCGAACCTACCCTCATAAACACGAATGATTCAAGGAAACGAGCGAGACAAGTCTGGTCGTGTCGAGGTCGGCTGATGTTTGCACGCGCATTCCTTGACCAGCTGCCCGGAATATGGTATTCCGCCCGGACTGTGAGTGCGAGTGCCGAGGCCCGGCCGGATGACGCACCGAACGGTCCCCGCTCCCCTCCGGCGCCGCGTGCGGACGGTCCCCGCTCCCCTCCGGCGCCCCGCGCGGACGTGGTGCGGTGGCTTGGTCACCGTGTCCCGAGCCGCGGGCGGGGCGTGGATACGATGATCATCACGGCCCGGCGGAACGCTCCGGCCCCACCCCGGACGTCCTGCTCCGGGCGCCCCGCTCCGGCGGTCCCGCCCGGGTCCGGCCCCGTTCGCGGCTCCGGCGAGAGGACGACCTATGACCGCGCAGCCCGTCCGTGATCCCTACGGACCCCAGGGCGCGCCGGACCCGGACGACCCCGAGAACGCCAGGGTCCCCGGCACCCCCGCCGGCGGCACGGTGATCCTGCTCAACGGCGCGTCCAGCTCGGGGAAGTCGAGCATCGCCCGGGAACTGCTCACCGTGCTGGACGGCACCTGGTTCCATCTGCCGGTGGACGCCTTCCACGCCCTGCGCGGCGGCGTCGTCCCCGAGGGCGGCCTCCAGGCGGAGATCGACCGGACCTGCAAGGGCTTCCACCGCGCGGTCGCCGGGATGGCGGCGGGCGGCAACAACCTCGTCGTCGACCACCCGCTGAGCCGCCGCTGGCGGCTGCTGGACCTGCTCGACGTGCTCGACCCCGGGAACACCGTGCTGGTCGCGGTCCGTTGCCCGCTGTCCGAGCTGGAGCGCCGCGAGGCGGAACGCGGCGACCGGCAGCGGGGCCTCGCCGCCCTCCAGTACCCGCACGTCCACTCCCACGGCCCGCACGACCTCGACGTGGACACCGGCAGGGAGAGCCCCGCCGAGTGCGCCCGGCGTGTCCGCGACTTCCTGGCCGACCGTCGGCGTCCGACGGCGTTCGAGGCGCTGCGCCGCGCGTACGGCCGTTGAGCGCGGATCAGTGTGTGGCCCGCACGGGATGCCCGCTCATGATCGACACCCGGTTGAAGGCGTTGATGGTGATCGCCACCCAGATCACCGCGGAGATCTGGTCCTCGGTGAGCACCTCGCGCGCGGCGGCGTAGGCGGTGTCCTGCGCCGCGGTGCCGGAGGCCGCGGTCGTCGCCTCCGCGAGGTCCAGCGCGGCGCGCTCCTCGGGGGTGTAGACCTCGGTCTCGCGCCAGGCCGCGAGCACGCCCAGCCGCTGGTTCGTCTCGCCGGCGCGCAGGGCCGCACGGGTGTGCACATGCAGGCAGTAGGCGCACCCGTTGATCTGCGACACGCGGAGGTTGAGCAGTTCCACGAGCCTGCGGTCGAGCCCGGCCCCGGCCGCGGCCGCCCGTACGGCCTCCGCCGTCTGCGACAGCGCGTGGTAGGCCTTCGGGGTCCGCTTGTCGACGTAGATCCGCTCGGCCTCGGGTTCGGGGCTGGTGTTCAAGCCGGTGCTCCTTCGGGTGCCGCGGCCGCTGCCGCTGAGCTGCGTTAAGCTGCGCGGGCGGGTATTGTTTAAAAGTAAACTAACATGCGTGGAGGTGTTCCGATGAGCAACATCGAAACAGGGCCGGTCGAGATGCGCTGCGGAACCGACACGGCCGAAGCCCCGGTGGCGGAACCGCGCGTCGACGTCCTCACCCCTCGCGATGTGCCCCTCGGCGGCCCGCGCGCGATGACCGTACGCCGCACCCTGCCGCAACGGGCGCGCACCCTGATCGGCGCCTGGTGCTTCGCCGACCACTACGGCCCGGACGACGTCGCCGCCACCGGCGGCATGGTCGTCCCGCCCCATCCGCACACCGGACTCCAGACCGTCAGCTGGCTGTTCACCGGGGAGATCGAGCACCGCGACAGCCTGGGCAGCCACGCCTACGTCCGCCCCGGCGAGCTGAACCTGATGACCGGCGGCCACGGCATCGCCCACTCCGAGGTCTCCACCGACCGCACCTCCGTCCTGCACGGCGTACAGCTCTGGGTCGCCCTGCCGCACGAACACCGCGACACCGAGCGGGACTTCCAGCACTACGCCCCCGAACCCGTGCGCGCCGAGGGCGCCGAGATCCGGGTCTTCCTCGGTTCCCTCGCCGGATCGGACTCTCCGGTGGCCACCTTCAGCCCGCTGCTCGGCGCCGAGATCGTCCTCGCCCCGCACGCCGCCCTCACCCTCGCCGTGGACCCCGGCTTCGAACACGGCGTTCTGGTCGACCGGGGCACCGTCCGCGTCGCCGGAACCGTCCTCGCGCGGGCCGAACTGGGCTACGTCCACCCCGGCCCCACGGCCCTCACCCTCCACAACGAGTCCGCCGCCCCGGCCCGGATCGTCCTGCTCGGCGGCACGCCCTTCGAGGAGGAGATCGTGATGTGGTGGAACTTCATCGGGCGCGGCCACGACGACATCGCCCGGGCCCGCGAGGACTGGGAGAACCACTCCGACCGCTTCGGCGCGGTCGCCGACTACCCGGGCGACCGCCTGCCGGCCCCCGCCCTGCCGCACGCGACCATCACCCCGCGCCGCAACCCGCCGCGCGCCTGACACCGCGCACCTGTCCGCCCGGCCACCCGAACCGACCCGAGAGGAACCGCCCCATGAGCGACACCCCCACCGTCACCGTCCAGCCCGTCGACGCCCGCCACCGCTACGAGATCCACGTCGACGGTGTCCGCGCGGGCCTGACCGCCTACCGCGACCGCGACGGGCGGCGCGTCTTCTTCCACACCGAGGTCGACGACGCCTTCGCCGGACAGGGACTCGCGGGCAGGCTGGTCGAGGAGGCGCTCACGGACGTGCGGTCGCGCGGGATGCGCATCGTGCCGGTGTGCCCGTACGTCGCCAAGTTCCTGAAGAAGCACCATGAGTTCGACGACATCACCGACCCGGTGACGCCCGACGTTCTCGCCTGGCTGGAGGCGCGGCTCGCCTGACACGACCCGCCCGCCCCGGCGGGGCCGTGGAGGTGATCCGCCGTCACCTCGGACGGCCGGGCCGCCCCCCCCGGAGTCTCGCCGAGGGTAGGGTCGGCCGGGCAACGTCCTGGTACGACCCCCTGGAACGGATCCCGTATGAACGACGACTGGATCACGCGCCCCGAGACCGCCGCCGACGTCCCCGTCGTCCGCAGAATCGTTCTCGCGGCCTTCGACACCCCGCTGGAGGCCGACCTCGTGGACGCCCTGCGGGCGGACGAGGCATGGATCGAGGGGCTGTCGGTCGTGGCGGCCGGTCCCGACGGCGTCCCCGTCGGGCACGCGCTGCTGACCCGCTGTCACATCGGCGAGGTGCCGGCCCTGTGCCTCGCGCCGGTGGCGGTGCTGCCGGAGCACCAGCGCACCGGGGCGGGCGGGGCGGCCGTGCGCGCGGCGCTGCGGGCGGCCGCGGAACTCGGCGAGCGGTTCGTCGTGGTGCTCGGACACCCGTCGTACTACCCGAAGTTCGGCTTCGGCCGTGCTTCCGCCCACGGCATCTCGGTGACCTTCGACGTCCCCGACGAGGCCCTGATGGCGCTCGCTCTCGATCCCGGGCACGCGCTGCCGGGCGGCGTCGTGCGGTACGCCGGGCCCTTCGGCATCTGAGTCGGCGGAGCCGGGCGGGGCCGAGGTGGCCCCCGCCCGGCCCGCTGTCACCGGCCGACGGGTCAGCGGCCGAGCAGCCGCTTCACCTTCTTGCCCTTGGCCGACTCGCCCAGCGTCTTCCACAGCTCGGCCGACCCGGTGTACGCGTAGACGCCGGGGGCGCCCTGCTCGGCGCAGCCGTCGCCGTACGACACGACGCCTATCTGGTAGACGCCCTGACGGCCCTTGAGCTTGCGGAACATCGGGCCGCCGCTGTCACCCTGGCAGGAGTCCCTGCCCTCGACACCCGCGCAGACGTTGACCTTCTTGTCGTACTCGGCGTACGAGGCCTTGCACTCGATGTGCGACACGATCGGCACGTTCACCGCGCGCAGCCGGTCCGGGTAGGCCGGCACCTCGGTGTTGACGTTGCCCCAGCCGGCGACGGTCGCCTGGGCGCCCGGACGGATCAGGGCGTCCGTGCCGACCGTGGGCAGCAGGACCGGCGCGATGCCGGTGACCGGCTTGTCGAGGTACAGGAAGGCGATGTCGTACGCCTCCTGGCCCCGGGCGTAGCGCGGGTGGACCACGATGTCGGTCACGTTGCGCAGCTGGCCCTGGTTCTTCCTGGAGAGCGCCGTACGGCCGACGGTGGTCTCGATCTCCTTGGGGTTCGTGCCCAGCACGCAGTGCGCGGCGGTCATGACCAGGTCCCGCGAGAGCAGGCTGCCACCGCAGAACTGCCGGTCGACCGGCTTGCCCGGGCCCTTGGACAGCAGCGCCGCCATGAACGGGTACCTGCCGTCGGGCTGCTGCACACCGCCGATGATGTTCGCGACCGGACGCCCGCGGTCCGCGGCGTCACCGGCCGCCTGGGCGGACCCGACGGACGTGGCGGTCAGCGCGAGCGCGGCACCGCACACGGCCGTGGCGGCGGCGATCCGCCGTCCGGTCGCTCTGTGGGGGGTGGACAGACGCATGAAGTGTCTTCTCCGTTCTCCGTGTTCCCGGCCACCGCCGGACGCCCGGCCCGGCACCTCCAACGGGCGCGGAGCCGGGGCAGACCGCCCGGCTCGGTGGCATGTCGTACAGCCAGACGGGAACCACGTGACGGAGGTTCACTCATGATCGGGACAAGCCGACCGGGGTGCCGGCGCCGCCCGTTCCTCCGCCGTACGGGACCGGGTCGCGGACTCCTCCAGCAGCTCCTGGGCGCGCGGCGGCCCCGTGGCGGGGACGCCCCGGGGCAGGCGCAGTTCCGCCCGGCCGGCCGCCGGGTAGGAGGGAGGATCCCGCGCCGGGCCTCGCGCGACCCCCTCCCGCCCCGGGCACCGCGCTCCCGTGCCTCAGGAGACCGCGCCCAGCTTCCCGCCGAGCACGCGCCGACGCCCGCCGGTGCCGTCCTCGTCCCCGCTGCCGTCCTTCGGCGACCCCTGCGCCCACAGGGAACGCACATGGCCGAGATGGCGGGCGATGCACTCCTGCGCGCCCTCCGCGTCCCCGGCGATCATCAGGTCGAGCAGTTCGAGGTGCTCCTCGGCCGACGGGATGAGACGGTCGCTCTCGTCGAGTGCGGTCAGCCCGTACAGCCGGGACCGCTTGCGCAGGTCGCCGACCGTCTCGACGAGCCGGTCGTTGCCGCCGAGGGCGAGCAGCGAGAGATGGAACTGCCGGTCGGCCTCCAGATATCCGATGAGGTCGTGCTCCCGCGCCGCGGCCACGATCCGCTCGGCCACCGGGCGCAGTGCCTCCAGGTCCGCGCGGGAGGCGTCGCGTGTGATCCGCCCGATCGTCGGGACCTCGATGAGCATCCGGATCTCGCTGTACTGGTCGAGGTCGCGCTCGTCGACCTCGGTGACCCGGAACCCCTTGTTGCGGACCGGCTCCACGAGCCCCTCACGGGCCAGGTCGAGCATGGCCTCGCGCACGGGCGTCGCGGAGACGCCGAAGTCCTCCGCGAGACCGGGCGCCGAGTAGACCTCGCCAGGCTGGAGTTCGCCGGAGATCAGCGCGGCCCGCAGCGCGTGGGCGACCTGGTCGCGCAGCCGCTCACGGGCGGTGACGAGGGTGCGCTGCTTGAGGTGGCCCATGGTGTTCCCTTCGTGCCGCTGCAGGGCACCAGAGTACAATGTCACGTTGTTTCCGCCCCGGCCGTACGGCAGTTGCCGCTCACCGCGGAACCCGCAGCAGGAACCCGCTCACAGCAGGAACCCCGCGGGGAACGGGTCGTCCGGGTCGAGGAAGTACTGGGCCGTGCCCGTGATCCAGGCCCGCCCGGTGATCCGGGGCACGACCGCGGGCGTCCCGCCGACCTCCGTCTCCTCGACGAGCCGGCCGGTGAACTCCGTACCGATGAAGGACTCGTTGACGAAGTCCCGGTGCAGCGGCAGCTCTCCGCGCGCGTGCAGCTGAGCCATGCGCGCGGAGGTCCCGGTGCCGCACGGCGAACGGTCGAACCAGCCCGGGTGGATGGCCATGGCGTGCCGCGAACGCCGAGCGTCGGACCCGGGTGCGGCGAGATACACGTGCTTGAGCCCGGCGATCTCCGGCTGCTCGGGATGCACCGGCCGGCCCGCCGAGGCGTTCACCGCGTCCATGACCGCGAGTCCCGCCGTCAGCAGATCGTCCTTGCGGGCGCGGTCGAACGGCAGCCCCAGCGCCTCCAGTTCGACGAAGGCGTAGAAGTTCCCGCCGTACGCGAGGTCGTACGTCACCGAGCCGTACCCCGGCACCTCCACCTTGCGGTCCAGGCCCACGCAGAAGGACGGCACATTGGTGAGCGTGACCGATCTCGCCGCCCCGTCCTCCACTTGCACGTCGACGGAGACCAGCCCCGCCGGGGTGTCGAGGCGGACGGTGGTGACGGGCTCGGTCACCGCCACCATGCCGGTCTCCACGAGCACGGTCGCGACACCGATGGTGCCGTGCCCGCACATCGGGAGCAGCCCGGAGACCTCCACGAACAGCACCCCGTAGTCGGCGTCGGGCCGGGTGGGCGGCTGGAGGATCGCCCCGCTCATCGCCGCGTGGCCGCGCGGCTCGTACATCAGCAGCGTGCGGACGTGGTCCAGACGCTCGGCGAAGTGGCGGCGGCGCTCGGCCATGGTGGCGCCGGGCACCACCCCGAGGCCGCCGGTGACGACCCGGGTGGGCATGCCCTCGGTGTGCGAGTCGACCGCGTGGAACACATGACGAGTGCGCACGAACGTCCCTTTCGATCCGGTTCCGGTCGGGTGCCGTTGTCAGCGGTGGCCGTCGGCGACGGCCTTCTCGGTGGCCGCGCGGATCTCGGCCTCCTGGGCGTCGGTCAGCGGCATACGGGGCGGCCGGGTGGGTCCGCCGGGCACGCCGACGACGTCCATGGACAGCTTGATCGCCTGCACGAACTCGGTCCGCGAGTCCCAGCGCAGCAGCGGGTGCAGCGACCGGTACAACGGCAGCGCGGTGGAGAGGTCCTGGGCGGTCGCGGCGTCGTAGAGCTGGGCGCACGCCTCCGGGAAGGCGTTCGGGTACCCGGCGACCCAGCCGACCGCGCCCGCCACCGCCAGTTCCAGCAGTACGTCGTCCGCGCCGATCAGCAGGTCGAGTTCGGGGGCGAGTTCGGCGATCCGGTAGGCCCTGCGGACATCGCCGGAGAACTCCTTCACGGCCACGATCCCCGTCTCGGCGTGCAGCCGCGCCAGCAGCTCCGGGACGAGGTCGACCTTGGTGTCGACGGGGTTGTTGTACGCCACGACGGGCAGCCCGGCCCGCGCGACCCCGGCGTAGTGCGCGAGCACCGCCCGCTCGTCGGCCCGGTACGCGTTCGGCGGCAGCAGCAGCACACTGCCGCAGCCCGCCTCGGCGGCCTGGTCGGCCCAGCGCCGTGCCTCGGCGCCGCCGTACGCGGAGACCCCGGGCATCACCCGCGCGCCGTCGCCCGCCGCCTCGACGGCCGTACGGACCACGAGGGCCCGTTCCGCGTCGGTGAGGGTCTGGTACTCGCCGAGCGAGCCGTTGGGCACGACGCCGTCGCAGCCGCTCGCGATGAGGCGGCGCACTTGGGCGGCGTAGGCGTCGTAGTCGACGGACAGGTCCTCGCGCAGGGGGAGCGCGGTGGCGACCATGATGCCGCGCCACGGGCGTTCGGTGCTCCAGGAACCGGTGGTGCTCATCGGGGGAACCCTTCTGTGGAGGCGGAGTGGTCGTCCGGGCCGGCCGCTTCGGCCAGCGCGGTGAGGGTGACGGGGGTCGCCAGGGGGCGGCGCTCGGGAGAGGGCGGCAGCGGGCGGGCCGGTGGCGCGGGCTCCGGCGGGTGAGCTTCTCGCGGTACGGCGGGCCGTGCCGGGTCCTCCGGTGACAGCCCCGGCCGTGACTCCGCGGCGAGGCAGGCCACCGCCGTGCCGCACATCCGGCCCTGGCACCAGCCCATGCCCGCGCGGGTGAGCAGCTTGACCGTGCGGGCGTCACCGGCGCCCTGCCCGGCGACGGCCTCGCGGACCCGGCCCGCGGTGACCTCCTCGCAGCGGCAGACGTCCGTTCCGTCGTCGAGCCAGCCGGTCCAGCCCGGGCGGGGCGCGTGGACACGGGCCATGAGCCCGGCGAAGGCCCGCAGCCGGGCCCGCCCGCGCCGCAGCCGCCGCAGCCGCGCCCCGGCCAGGGTGCGCCCGCTCACCCGGGCGGCCACCGCGGCAGCGGCGATCTCGCCCTCCAGCAGGGCGAGTCGCACCCCGCCGACACCGCCGGTCTCGCCCGCGGCCCACAGGCCCGGCACCGAGGTGCGCTGCTCGTCGTCGAGGTCCAGCGCGGTGGTGCCGTCCGGGGTGCGCCGGGTCGCGCAGCCCAGCGCGGTCGCCAGGTCGATGTGCGGGACCAGCCCGTGGCCGACCGCGAGCGCGTCGCAGTCGATCCGCCGCCCCGAGCCCGGTACGGGACGCCAGTCGCCGTCCAGCCGGGCCACGGTGACGGCCTCCACCCGGTCCGTCCCGTGCACCCGGGTGACGGCGCTGCGGGTCCGCACCGGAACCCGGTGGCGGAGCAGCGCCGCACCGAACGCCATGGCCTCGGCGGCCTTGCCCGGGACCGCCGCGAGGACGTCCGGGCGGCGGGCGTAGGCCGGATAGCCGGCCGCCTCCACCAGGGCCGGGACCCGGGCCCCGGCCGAGGCGAGCGAGGCGGCGACCGCGAGCAGCAGCGGTCCGCTGCCCGCGACGACGATCCGCCGGCCCGGCAGCACCAGGCCCGACTTGAGCATGGCCTGGGCCCCTCCGGCCGTCACGACACCGGGCAGGGTCCAGCCGGGAAAGGGGAGCTGGCGCTCGTACGCCCCGGTGGCGAGCACTACGGTCCTGGCGCGCACGGCGACGGGGTGCCGGCCGTCCTCGCCGAGGACCGCGTGCACGGTGAACGGGGCTCGCTGGTCCTCCGGTTGCCGCGTCAGTGTCCAGACGTGGTGTCCGGGAAGGCGGGTCGCTCCGCTGTCCCCGAGCCGGTCGCGCAGGGCGGTGTAGGTCCCCCAGCCGTGGTGCAGCGCCTCGGGGCGGGTGGCGCCGAGGCCGGGGGAGGGGTGGCGGTAGTACTGCCCGCCCGTCTGCTCGCCCGCGTCCAGCAGGGCGACGGAGACGCCGAGTTCGGCGGCGGTCACCGCGGCGGCGAGGCCCGCAGGGCCGGCCCCGATCACCGCCAGGCCGTACACCCGCGGGTCAGACGGTGAGGTCGGCATGCCCGTGTCCCTCCTGGGTGGTGACCGTGTCGCCGGGGCGGGCCGGGACCAGACAGGCCCGCAGGTTGGGGCGGCCGTCGACCGTCACCAGGCAGTCGAAGCAGTGCCCGATGCCGCAGAACGCCCCGCGCGGGCGGCCCCCGGTCCGGGTGGTGCGCCAGGCGAGCACCCCGGCCGCCCACAGCACGGCGGCCACGGACTGGCCGGGCAGCGCGGCCAGCGTCCGTCCGTCGAAGGTGATCTCGAAGGTGTCGGGTGCGGCGCCGACGAGCTCGGCGGGGCTGCGGTCACGCTTCATGTGCGGTTCCCTTCGGCCGGCTTGTGCTCTCGGTTCCTCCCGGCCGGTCCTCGAACCGCTCCGGCCTGAAGGGCCCGATGTCCAGGGGCGGTTCACCGCCGGAGGCGATCGCGGCGATCACCCGCCCGGTGGCAGGGGCCAGGCCGATGCCCGCGCCCTCGTGGCCGCAGGCGTGCAGCAGCCCGGGCCGGCGTGGATCGGGGCCGATGGCGGGCAGATGGTCGGGGAGGTAGGGGCGGAACCCGGCGTAGGTGCGCAGGGCGCGTACCGATCCGAGTACCGGGAAGAGCCGTACCGCCTGGGCGGCCAGCCGGGTCACCGCGGGCACGGAGAGGGTGCGGTCGAAGCCGACCCGCTCCCGGCTGGCGCCGATCAGGACCGGGCCGGCGGGGGTGCCCTCCACCACGGCCGAGGTCTGCAGCGCCGCCGAGTCGCTGGCGACGTCGGCCACGTAGTCGGCGGCGTACACCTTGTGCCGCACCACGCGCGGCAGCGGCTCGGTCACCAGGACGAAGCCGCGCCGGGGTCTGACCGGCAGCTCCACGCCCGCCAGCGCGGCCACCTCCCCGCCCCAGGTGCCCGCCGCGTTCACCACGTGGGGTGCGTGGATCTCGCCGTCGGCCGTGCGGACACCCCGTACCCGGCCGCCGGGGCCGGTCAGGACGCCGGTGACCCGCTCGCCTGGCCGCAGCCGTACCCGCTCCCCGGCCGCACGCAGCAGATGGGCCGCCGCCAGCGCGGGCTGCACCTGGGCGTCCTGGGGGTAGTGGACCCCTCCCGCGAGGCCGGGGGCCAGATGCGGTTCCAGTTCGCCGAGCCGGTCCGGGGGGACCTCCGACGCCTTGACGCCCGAGGCGCGTTGGCGTGCCGCGAACCCCCGCAGCGCGGTGAGCTCCTTGTCGCCGTCGGCCACGACCAGGCCGCCCTTGGGCTCGAACTCCACCGCCGACGGCAGTTCAGCGGCGAGTTCGCGCCACAACCCGGCCGACAGCAGGGCGAGTTCGAGCTCGGGGCCGGGCGCCTTGTCGGAGACGAGGAGGTTGCCCTCACCCGCCCCGGTGGTGCCGCCCGCGACGGGGCCACGGTCGATCACGGTGACGGTCAGGCCGGCGCGGGCGGCGTAGTAGGCGCAGGCCGCGCCGACCACGCCCGCCCCGACCACGATGAGATCCGGGGAATGTCTCGTGGGCACGTCAGTAATATTTCACATTGCACTGAGGTTGCCAAGGGATCTCACACCCGCGTCGGGACGCCTGCCCCCGTGCCCGGCAGTCCTGTTGACCGCCGTCAGCCCTCCATGAGCGCGCCCATCCAGTCCTCGATCCCGTCCGGAGTACGCGGCAGCGCCCCCGACATCAGCCGCGCGCCCCCGGCCGTGACGACGAGGTCGTCCTCGATGCGCACGCCGATGCCGCGCAGCTCGGGCGGCAGGGTCTCGTCGTCGGGCTGGAGATAGAGGCCCGGCTCGACGGTCAGCACCTGGCCCTCCTCCAGCACGCCGTCCAGATACGCCTCCGCCCTCGCCTGGGCGCAGTCGTGCACATCGAGACCGAGCATGTGCCCGCTGCTGCACAGGGTGTAGCGCCGGTGGAGGTCGCCGTCGGGGGTCTTCAAGACGCCCCATTCGGCGAGGCCCCCGGCGATCACCGTCATCGCCGCGCGGTGGAAGTCGCGGAAGCGCGCGCCCGGCCGCAGCGCGGCGATGCCCGCCTCCTGCGCCGCGAGCACCAGTTCGTACACCTGGCGCTGCACGGGGGAGAAGCGGCCGGACAGCGGCATGGTCCGGGTGATGTCCGCGGTGTAGAGCGTGTCGGTCTCCACGCCCGCGTCGAGCAGTAGCAACTCCCGCGCGTCCAGCGGCCCGTCGTTGCGGATCCAGTGCAACACGCAGGCGTGCGCGCCGGAGGCGGCGATCGTCTCGTACCCGGTGCCGTTGCCCTCGGCGCGGGCGCGCAGCCCGAACACGCCCTCGATCCAGCGTTCCCCGCGAGGATGGGCGAGCGCCCGCGGCAGGGCGCGGACGACGTCCTCGAAACCGGCGGTGGTGTGGTCGACGGCCTGTTGCAGCTGGGCGACCTCCCAGGCGTCCTTCGCCAGCCGCAACTCGGACAGCGCGGCGGCCAGTTCGGTGTCCGAGGCCGCGTCGCGGCCCGGCGGGAGCTGGTCCAGGCCGTCGAGCAGGGCGCAGCGCAGGCCGGTCATGCGTTCGGTCTCGGCGAGGTCGGGGCGGCGGCCGACCCAGAACTCCCCGTACCGGCGGTCCCGGTAGAAGCCCTGGTCGGTGCGCGGCGAGCGGGGCCGCAGATACAGCACCGCCTCGTGTCCGTGGGGGCCGTCCGGCTCCAGTACCAGTACATGCCCGGCCTGGTCCTCGCCGGTCAGACCGGTCAGCCAGGCGTAGGCGCTGCGCGGGCGGAAGCGGTGGTCGCAGTCGTTGGTGCGGACCTTCAGCTCGCCGGCCGGGACGACGAGCCGCTCGCCGGGGAAGCGCGCGGACAGCCGGGCCCGGCGCGCCGGGGTGACATCGGCGGCGGACAGCCGCAGGTCACCGGGCAGCGGGCTCGCGGCCCAGCCGCTCGCCATGAACCGCTCCAGCTCCTCCGAGACGGCCAGGTCATGGCTGACCGTGCGCGGTGCGGCGGCTGCTACGGGATCGTTCACGCGGTCCTCCTCGGGCGGTCCGTCGAGAGGCGCCGGTGACGTCCGCTCAACAGCCTTTCGGTGCACGGGGGTTGTCAGTGCAATTTCACATTACTACGTTACGCATCACATGGCGCAGCCCGGTTCAGCGCGGCGATCTCCCCCGAGGCGGCGTCGGATCACCCATCTCACCCACCCACTCCCCACAGGAGTCACCGGTGTTCCCCACGAGAACCCCGCACCACTCCCGCGCCCGCACCGCACGGCGGCGCACATCCCTGCTCGCCGTCACCGCGACGCTGGCCGTCGGCCTCACCGGCGTGCCGAACGGGCACGCGGCGATCCCGGTCCCCGGGCCGGCCGCGGCCCCCGCCCGGGCGTACGAGGCGCCCGGCGACCACGTCGAGCGCCTGGCCGCGGCACCCCGGCCCGCCGCGCTCGCGCTCCCCGCCCCGGGCACGCACCGCGCCGACGGCCGGGTCCCCGGCCCCGCGACTCGCCCCCGTACGACCGCCGTGCGCACGGCCGGCCGGCACCAACAGGCCGCGTCCTGCACGCTCGACGGCGTCACAGAGCTGTCCCCCGAGCGGTTCGCGGACTTCCTCACCGATCCCGCCGTCACCGCCGACGGCTGTCTGCGCACCCTGATCTGGACCTGGGACGCCCGGCTCGCCCCCGTGATGTCGGACGCCCACGTCCAGGCGGTGTCCCGGCGTGCCGCCGCGCTCGCCCCCGCCCACGACGGCACCGACGGCGGCAACCTCCTGGAGCTGTTCACCTATCTCCACGCGGTCGCCTACCACGACTTCTCGCGCACCGAGATCGACGTCACCGACGCCCCGACCGTCTCCGCGATGCGCGAGGCCGTGGCCGCCTTCGGCGCCGCCGCCCGCAGCTTCGACCCGACCCGCACCAACGCCGAGACCCTGCGCGAAGCCCTCTACGCGGCCAGTGCCCCCGGTCTTCGGCAGCACCAACTCCCGCTCGTCCAAAGGGTCCTGGCCACCATGGGCCCCGACCGCGACACCGCCCGCGACACCGCGTGGGCCGGCGCCGCCCTCGCCGCCCTGTCCCTGAACTACCTGGGCGTCTACCCCGGCAACCGGGACACGGCCTTCCACGACGCCGTCGCCGCCGACAGCGCCTACCGCGCCGCCTTCCGCGCCTTCGGCGGCCACGCCCACCTCAAAGACGGCCCCAACGCCTGGGTCGTACGGGACGCGGTCGGCGAGTACGGCCGCTTCGGGCAGATCGACCGGCTGCGCGCCGAGACGGTCACCGGCCTCGGCACCCTGCTCGACACCACCGCCCGCACCTTCGGCGACCGCAGCGCGCCCTGGGCCAAGGCCGCGAGCTGGCTCATCGAGTTCGACGCCTGCGCGCCCCACCAGGTCTGCCGCGCCGACATCGAACGCCGCCTCTTCCCCTCCCTGTTCGCCTACGACACCGACGCCCGCGGCGACACGATCAAGGTGCGCACCGGACTGGACCGGGCGACCGTCGACCAGCTCTACTACGCGAGCAAGCAGGTCAAGGCCCAGTTCCACCGGGTCCTTGGCACCGGGCAGCCGCTGCGCGGCGACACCAACTCCACGCTGAACACCGTGCTGTACGCCTCACGCGCCGACTACGAGAACTTCCACCCCCTGCTCACCGGCATGGGCACGGACAACGGCGGCATCTACATCGAACGCGGCGCGACCTTCTACACGTACCAGCGCCGCGTCCCGCAGGACTCCTCACTCACCCTGGAGGAGCTGTTCCGGCACGAGT
Organism: Streptomyces sp. NPDC005017; assembly: GCF_042873115.1. Classification (NCBI taxonomy): domain Bacteria; kingdom Bacillati; phylum Actinomycetota; class Actinomycetes; order Kitasatosporales; family Streptomycetaceae; genus Streptomyces; species Streptomyces sp. NPDC005017. The sequence continues at coordinate 69,295 of NZ_JBIALD010000018.1, forward strand.
ACACCCACTACCTCAACGGACGCTGGGCGGTGCCGGGTCTGTTCGGCGAGGGCCCCTGGTACCAGGGCGACCGCACCACCGCGATGGACGAGGGCACGGCCGAGTTCTTCGCCGGAGCGACCCGCGACGGCGGCGTCGAGGTGCGCAGGTCCCTGGTGAGGAGCATCATCCGGGACACCGCGAACGGCGGCCCGCGCATGAGCGTCGACCAGTTGCTGCACGCCACCTACGACGGCGACGGCTTCCGCTTCTACTCCTACGCCGGCACTTTCTTCGGCTTCCTCTGGCTCGAACACCCCGACCTGTTGCGGGAGATGTACCGGAACCTGCGCGCCGACGACCCCGCGGCCCACGACGCCTGGCGCGACCGCCTCGGCCGGGACTCCGCGCTCCAGCGGGCCTACGACGCGTTCCTCGACGAGCGGATCGCACACGTCGACGACCTGTTCGTGCCCGACACCCGGTTCACCCCCGTCGGTGAACTCGGCGCCACGACACCGGCACAGGTGCGGTCGTCCTTCGCCGGCGCCACCTATATGACGCCCGAGTGCGCCTCCGGCGGCAGCCCTGACCGGCCGCGCTTCGTCTGCACCGGCATGATCACCGCGAACCTGTCGGACGCCGGGGACGCGGGCGAGGTCTTCAGGGAGATGGGAGAGACGGCCGACTACTTCATCCTCGACCGCGCCCTCACGGGAGTGAACAACCTCGCCGACATGAACTGCTCCTTCGGCGAGGTCACCATCTGGTCCGACCGCCTCGCGGGAACGGCGGACTTCCGCTGCGAGGGGCCGCTGCGCCCCTGACCGCCCGCACGGGCCGCGGCGGCCGGGTACGGCGTGTCAGCCGACCCGGTCGCCCGGCCCGACCGGGTACGCCTCCAGACCGGGCGTGGCCAGCACATCGGCGACCAGCGCGGCCGAGCCGCACACATACGTGCTGACCAGGTCGACGTCACCGCCCACGCACCAGGCCCGGTCCTGCGGCCACCACAGGTCGGGCAGCTCGGCGAACTCGTCGGCCGACACCGGCGACACGGCGTCGGCCAGCGGTCCGCGGAGCAGCACCTCGTCGCGGCCCGGCGTGACGAACGTGGGAACGCCGTCGAAGTCCCAGCGGCCGTAGCCGTGCCAGAGGCCGAACCAGCACCGCTCCGCCGTGCCGGTGTGCCGGGCGAGCACGGGGATCAGCGCGTCGGCGACCTCGGGCGGCGTCGGGCCCTCCGCCGGGTGCTCGTCCCACACCCCCGGCAGGCCGTACTCCGCGGCCTGTTGGTAGTCCCGGCCGGCCCCGATGACCTCGTACCAGTCGGTGAGCGGACCCAGCTCACGCCCGTAGGCGGCGGCCACCGTGTCCCAGCGCACCGGGCGTTCGCCGAGGGACGCCGGATGCAGCACACGGGCGCAGGCGTCGAACCCGGGCGCCGCGACACCCGCCACCTTCCCCAGACTCCAGTGCTCCGAGGGGCCCTTGCCGATCCACTCGGCGGGACCCAGGTCGTCGACGCACACCAGCAGCCGTCCGTACCGTTCGGGCGTGGGCTCTCGGTGCACCGGGGGGTAGTCGTTCATCCGTACAGTCTGCCCGGCCGCACGCTCCGTTGATCGGACTTTGTTCCGACCCCGGGCGCGGGGCGGTCGCGGGGGCGGGGGATCGGCGAGGATCCGTGCATGGATGAGATCGTGCTCATGTCAGACCCGGAGATCGCCGCCATTCCCGTCGCCGACTGCGGTGAGCCGCTCGTCGACGTACGGCTCGACGGCTCACTCGTCGTGGACGCCCGCCAGGAGGACGGCCCGGGGGCCTTCGCCCACCTGCGGGAGGGCGTCCTGGCCCGGCTGGTCAAGGCGCAGGCGCAGCTCCCCGACGGACTGCGCCTGCTCTTCGTCGAGGGGTACCGGCCGCCCTCGCTGCAACGGCGGTACTTCGAGGAGTACGCCGCCGGGTTGCGCGCCGCCCACCCGGGCTGGCCGCCGGACCGGGTCCGCCGCGCCGCGAGCCGGTACGTGTCCCCGCCGGAGATCGCCCCGCACAGCGCCGGTGCCGCCGTCGACCTCACCCTCGTCGACGCGTCCGGGCGTGAACTCGATCTGGGGACGGCGATGAACGCGAACCCGGAGGAGAGCGGCGGTGCTTGCTACACCCACCATCCCCATATCAGCCCCGTGGCGCGGGCCAACCGCCGTGTCCTCACCGACGCGCTGACCTCGGCCGGTCTGGTCAACTACCCCACCGAGTGGTGGCACTGGTCCTACGGCGACCGCTACTGGGCGCTGACCACGGGCGAACGAACCGCCCGCTACGCCCCCACCGAACTCCGCCCCTGACGCCCCGGGCCGGTGGGTGCTTTCGCGCAGTTCCCCGCGCCCCTGAGTCCGCGCAGTGGATTGGCTGCCAGGCCGGTGGGTGTTTTCGCGCTGTTCCCCGCGGCCCTGAGCTCGCGTGGTGGGTTCGGTGCGTTCTCGGCCGACCGGCTGGTGGGTGCTTTTGCGCAGTTCCCCGCGCCCCCGAGTGTTCATGGCTGGCTGGCCGGTGGTGTGTTTGCGCAGTTCCCCGCGCCCCTTGGGTAGTTGGGGCTGCGGCCGGTCGGGAAGGGGGCAGTTCTGACCCGGCGGAGGGCAACGCTCTAAAGGGGCGCGGGGAACTGCGCGAGCGGCCGGTACGGGCGGTCAGCCGGGGACGGTCGCGAGGGATGAGGGGCGCGGGGAACTGCGCGAAGGCATCCACCGGCCGATACGGCGACAGCGCACCCCACCCGCACAGCCCAGCGCAGCGCCTAGCCGCGACGGCCGTACGCCACGAAGTGACACGCGAAGAACCGCAGGTCGGCCGCATCGCGCTCGAGGCCGTGGAACGCCTCGTCCCAGCGGGCGAGATCGTCCGGCCCGGCCAGACCCTCCAGAACCAGCGCGTCCCGCGCCGCCCAGGCCGGCCCGCGCATACCGGGCGGAGGAGCGACGACCTCGATGTGGCCCTCGAACGCCGCCACCTCCAGCCCCGCCGCGACGAGCAGCTCGTCGAGACGCGCCCCGACGGCGAGATCGTTGCCCCGCCGCAGATGCAGCTCGCGATAGCGGTCCTCCAGTTCGAGCAGGACCTCGGGCGCCCCGCGCAGCCGGAAGTTGCGCACGTCGATGTCGACCAGGTACACCGCGCCCCCGCCCGGCCGGGCGAGCGAGGCCAGATGGTCCACGATGGCCTGCTCCCGGCCGCCGTTGTGCGCGAGCACGTGCCGGAGCATCACCAGGTCGAACGTCCCCGCGGGCAGCCCCGTCGCGTCCGCGGCCCCGGCGGCGGTGTGCACCGTCACCCCCGCCCGCCGCGCGAGCGCGTCGGCCGTCGCGAGCGCGTCACCGTCCCGGTCGACCGCCCAGACGCCGCCCTCGGGACCCGCCAGGGCCGCAAGCCGGACGGAGACCGCACCGGGACCGCATCCCACGTCGGCGATCCGCGCCCCGGGCACCGCCCCGGCGGCGCTCCACAGCTCGCGCTCGCGCCGCTCGGCGGCCTCGGCCATCAACCGGTAGCGGGCGATCTCCGGTTCACTGAGGGACAGCAGGTAGTCGGCCACCCCACCATCGTGCACCCGGCGGACCGCAGCCGCCCCCCGTTCGACCGAACGGCCGGGGAACGCCCGGGCTCAGGCGTCGTGCGCCGCGTACACCCTCCGCCCCTCACGCCGGCGTACGCGCCCACGATCGCGTCCTGCCAGGCGGTCACGCCGTACGAGTGCAGCACGGCCCGGGCGCGTGGCGGTCCGGCGAGCGGCTCCTCGGGCACCGGGTCCGGCACCAGCCGGCCGACCAGGTCGACCGCGCCCTCCTGGAGCATCCCGGTGGGGCGGCCCCCGGCGTCCCGCTCGATCGGGCCGTCCGCCGGGTCGGGGGTCCGCGCGCCGGGGCCGGCCAGTTCCGGTGCCCGGCTGTTGACCCAGGCGCCGTGGTGGTCGCGGTCGGGCAGGAAGACCGGCCGGTCCGGCACGATCGCGTCGAGCTGGCGGCGGCGCTCAGCACCGGGGCGGTGACGTGCCGGCGCGACCTCCGGCCGCCCGCTCAGGTCAGGGTCGCCCGCAGTGCCGCCTCGATCTCGAAGCGGGCGTCGGGGTCGGCGAGGGCGTCCCGGAACAGCGCATGCACCTGGTGCAGGCGCTGCCGTGCCGTCTGGGGGTGGATGCCGAGGCGGGCCGCGATCTCCGGCGCCGTGCTGTGAGGTGTCTGGAGGCAGGCCAGCAGGGTGCTGGCGAGACGGTCGCGCTGCTTGGGGGTGAGGGCCGCCAGGGGCGCCAGATGCCGGTGGGCCATCAGCCGTACGAGCGCCGGGTCCGCGAGCAGCAGCAGCCGGGCGAGGGACGGATCGGTCACCGCCGGGGCGTCCGGAGCGGCGGCGACCCCCGCGTTTCGCAGACTCCGGGCCCAGCGCAGCGAGTCGGCGGTCTGCGCGGGCGGTACGGCCGGTCCCACCACCGCGCCGGTCTCGCGCAGCAGTTGCAGCAGCCGTGGGTCGGCGAGCAGCAGATGCGGGGTCGGGACGACGAGGCAGGGCTGGGGGCTCTCCAGGTCGGCCAGCACGGAGCCCGGCAGCCGGTGGCGGCGCAGGGCGGAGAGCGCGGCCCCGGCGTGGGCGGCTCTGGTCGCGGACGTCTGCCCGGCGGCTCCGGACTCCCCGGGGAACGGGCCCTCGCCGGGGAACACGGCCGACAGGACCGAGGCGGCGGCCGCCGCCGTCTCGGCCGGTTCGACGGAACCCATCGAGACGCCTGACCAGTTGAACTCGGTGGTTGCGTCCGCCGCGGCGGACGGGACGGCACGCGCGGCGCCGTGGTCCTCCGGCGCGGCGGAGCGTGCGGCCGTGGCGGCCCTGGCGGCCACGGTGGCCCGTGCGGCCCGCTCAAGACCGGCCGCGTGCTCACGGCCCGCTGCCGGCTCCCGGCCCACCGCCCGCTCATGGCCCGCCTCCCCGTCGCGGCTCGCCGACGCGTCGGGCCCGGCGAAGGGGGCGGTGCCCGGGTTCCCCGCCGCGACCGCGGGCGAGGGCGTCGGCCCGGCGCGCCCGTCCATCACCCGCGAGGGCCCCTGGTCCGCCCGGCGCCCCAGCGCCACCGCCGCCACCGTGTCCGGCAGCGGCCACTCCGCGTCGGCCGCCGCCTGCCTCAGGGCCTCGGCGTCGGGGCTGCCGGACGTGAGGAGCAGCAGCAGCCGGTGCCGCCGGCGCCCCACGGCACCCGCCTCGTCGGCCTGGGCCTCCGCGTAGGCCTGGACGGACACCGCGGCGATCTCGTCGATGTGCGTGAACACGGCCTCGGCGAGCAGCGCCACCGCCTCCGTGCCGAGCGCCAGCCGGCGGGCGACCCGGGCGTAGCGCCGCCAGGCGATCCGGGCGCCGAGACGGTACGCGGCCTGGAGCGCGTCGAGGCTGCGGCCCTCGACCAGTTCGCCGCGCCCGAGCGCGCGGTAGACCGGAACCCGGGCGGCCTCCAGCGGTCCGCCCGCGGAGGTGACGCGCTCGGCGAATTCGAGCAGCGCCGTTTCCACACCCTGCTGCATCGAGGCTCCGAATTGCCCCGAAAGCGGTCGGGAGAATTCCGGGATCTGGGATCTGATCTCGTGGATGATTTCCGCCGCGACCGTACGGTTCTCTTTCTGGAGTTCGGCCCCGAGGCGGCGTGGAAGGGCAGTCCACGGACCACCGCGGGGCTCCCTTCCCGGGCCGCGGCTCGCTCCGCCCGGCGCCGACTTCGTGGTCGTCACCCTGCGGAGTATGAGTACAAGTTACCGGCCGGTCAAGGGATCTGGCAGAGGTCAACTACCACTGCTAATCAACCTCTCCTCGTGTTTTGCCGGACCGTGAGACCGCGGCGGACGCAAAAGCACGCACTTGGGTGAGCGTTTTACGATCCGGCCTCCGGCGGAGCTGACACCTGGCTGAGCGGCGACCACCGGAGCGTGTTCGGTCCATTGCCCAGTGTTCCGGTTCCTTCCTACTTTCGCTGCCCCACCCCACCTCTATTCCAGGACAAGGGACGGAACTGGATATGAGCCGTAGAAACTTCACCCGCGCACTGCTCGCCGGAGCCGCCACGACCGCGCTGCTCGCCCTGAGCGGCGGCACCGGCTATGGAGCGGACGACCGTCTGGACGTCGAATACAGCTTCGCCGCCGGGTTCGCGAAGGGCGTCTTCCACCCCGCCGAGGCACCTCCCGGAGCCAACGACTGGGACTGCCGCCCCACCGCGGCGCACCCCGAGCCGGTGGTCCTCGTGCACGGCACGATGGAGAACATGAACGCCATCTGGCGCGGCGCGGCCCCGCTGCTGGCGAACGAGGGCTACTGCGTCTTCGCCTTCAGCTACGGCGGCGCCGACGCCGACGCGCCCCTCCAGGGCGTCGGTTCGATGGTGGACGGCGCGGCCGTGCTCGCCGCCTTCGTCGACCGTGTGCGCACCGCGACCGGAGCCGCCGAGGTCGACCTCGTCGGCCACTCCCAGGGCGGCGGACCCGTGCCGCGCTACTACCTGAAGCACTTCCCCGGCGCCGCGGCCAAGGTCGACCAGCTCGTCGGCATCACGCCCTCCAACCACGGCACCACCCTGAGCGGGATCACCGAACTCGGCCGCACCCTGCACCTCCTCGAACCCGTCAACGGGATGCTGCGGAAGGACTATCCGGCGCTGGTGGAGCAGCAGATCGGCTCCGACTTCAACCGCGCCCTGGACGCCGGCGGCGACACCGTCCCGGGCGTCGACTACACCGTCGTCGTCACGCAGTACGACGAGATCGTCAGCCCCTACACCAACGGCTACCTCACCGCGGGCCCGGGCGCGACCGTCGACAACATCCATGTCCAGCAGACCTGCTGGCTCGACGCCACCGACCACCTCCAGGCGCCCTACGACCCGGTCGTCCTCACCCACGTCCTCAACGCCCTGGACCCGCAGCACCGGCGCACCGTGCCCTGCCAGGTGGTGCTGCCGCTGACCGGCCCGGTCCTCCCCGTGAACTGACCCGCGACGCAAGGCGGGTGGGGTGCGCACCCACGCACCCCACCCGTGCCGCGTACGACGGACCTCAGACCGCGCCCCCCTGGTTCGGCGTCCGTCGCAGTGCGCGAACGTACGCCGACCGGTTGTGCCCGGACACCACGGCCACACCGAACGATCACCAAGAACGGCGGAGGTCCTGGTTCCCTATTCGCCCTTAGGCGCCGCCTGCTGCACCACCTCGAACGACCACAGGGTGGACCCGGAGGCCGCGGGCTTCGGCCGCTCCCCGCCCTCCGGGCCGCCGCCGCCCTGGTGGGCCGCCTTCATCGGGCCCTCCATCCACGCCTGGAAGGACTCCTCGTCGCGCCAGCGCGTGTAGACGAGGTAGCTGTCGGTGCCCTCCACGGGCCGCAGCAGCTCGAACCACTCGAAACCGTCGGAGTTCTCCACCGCGTGGGCTCGGGACGCGAAGCGCTTCTCCAGCACCTCGCGCTGCTCGGCCGGCACGGTCAGTACGTTGATCTTGACTACGCTCATGCCCTCATCCTGCCGCACCCCCGCCCGCCCCGGCCCGGCGCCCCGCTCGGCGCACGCGGGTCACCCGGACCCGGGCACGGGGTCCTGGCCCAGGACTCCCGGGCTCTCGGCCTGGATCTCCGAGCGGACCAGTTCGAGGAGCCGGTCGATCCGGTTGCGGCCGGAGCCGCCCCGGTCAGGCCACCGCGCTCAGCGTGTCCGCGAGGCGGCGGCGGGCCGACCGGGAGGCGGGGAGGGCCGCGAGGGCGGTCGCGCCCAGCACCGCGCTCGCGCACAGGAGCAGCAACAGCGCGGGGGAGGGCCCCTGGGCGATACCGGCGCCGATGCCGCTGGACCGGCCCTGGGCGTCGATCAGCCAGTGGGCCAGCGGCAGGCCGAGGGCCGTGGCGAGGAGCACGGCCGCCAGGGCCGTACCGCCGGTCGCGGTGACCGTGATCGCGGTGATCTGCCGGGGCGACAGCCCGATGGCCTTCAGCGCGAGCAGATCGCGCTCGGACTCGCGCACCGTGCCGCCGATCGCGGTCAGCAGCTCCACCAGGCCGATCAGGGCGAGGACGGCGATCAGCCCGAGGACGACCCCGCGCAACGGGGAGAGCCCGTCCGCCGGGTTCACCACCGCGTGCACGTCCAGATGACCGGCCCCCGCTCCCGCCAGCCGGCCGGCCACCGTGTGCGGGTCGGCGCCCGGGGCGAGGCGGACCTGGTAGAGGGCCGGACTCAGACCGGGATCGTTCTCGCGCAGGGTGTCCAGCGTGGTCGAGATGACCCGGCCGGCGTTGTCCGGCTCGATGGAGCGGCCGACGATGTGCAGGATCTGCGGCTGGTCGCCGACCGTCATCCGCACCCAGTCGCCGACCCGTACGTCGAGCAGGTCCAGCAGCCCCTGACCGGCCACGGCCTCGTCGGGCCCGTGCGCCGGGCGGCCCTCGGCCAGGGCGTACGGGTAGGGGGCCTGGTGGGTGCCGAGGCCGCGCAGGGAGATGGTCTCGGTCTGCCCGGGGACCAGCGCGGCCACCTCGACGCCCGGGTAGGCGGCAAAGACCTGGGGGTCCCGGTCGAGCAGCGCCTGGGTGCGCCCGGCGCCGAGGTACGCGTCGGGGTGGACGGTGAGCGCCGCGGGCAGGCCGATCTGCTCCGGCCTGCTGTGGAAGCGGTCCATCGTGGTCCAGGCGCTCATCGCCACGACGATCAGCAGCAGCGGCAGTGCCAGCCGGCCGATCGCGGCGAGGGAGCGGGGGTGACGGGCGAAGGCCCGGTGGCAGCCGAGGACCAGGGCGGGGGAGACGCGCAGCCGGGTCAGCGGGGAGCGGGCGGCGCGCAGCCAGTCCGCGGCGGCCCCGGCTCCTGCCGGTCCGGGCACACCGGCCCCCGCCGGACCGGACGCGCCGGTCCCGGCGGGCGCGTTCCGGCCGCCCCCGGCACCGAGGGCCCAGCGGGCCGCGCCCGACAGCCGGCCGCCCCGGGGCGCCGCGGGCCGGGGCACCGGCACCGGCGGCACCCGGCCCGCCCGCCACGCGGCCAGCCCCGTCGTCGCGCCGATGAACAGCACCGCCGCCACCGGCACCGCGAACAGCGTCACGGTCTGCCCCGGCAGCCCCTGCCAGACCCCGACCGCGTCGCCGAGACGGCCCGGGACCAGACTGCCGAGTACCTCGGTGAGCGCGGCGGCGGCCACGGCACCGAGCAGGGCGTAGGCGAGGTGCTGGAGCAGAAAGAGGCGCACGACCTGGGCGGGCGTGAAGCCGATCGCCTTCAGGACGGAGATGTCCCGCAGATGCCCTCTGATCCGGGTGCCGATGGCGCCGTGCACGGCGAACCCGGCGGCCAGCAGGGCACCGAGCCCGAACAGGCCGAGCACCTGGCCGAGCAGCCGGTTGTCGTTCTGGGCCTCGGCCCGCGCCTGCTGCCAGGTGGCGACCTCTCCGATGGCCCCGGCGCCCAGCACGGTCACGGCCCGCTGCACCGCGTATCCCGTGTCGGAGGGGTCCTTCAGCCGCAGGCCGATCACCTGCCCGTCGGGGGCGGGCAGCGCGGAGGGCAGCGCCCAGACCAGGCCGCGCCGCTCGCCCGTCCGGTAGCGCGGCTCGGCGCTGTCGGCGATTCCGACCACCGTGAGACGCCGCGACTCATCCGGCAGGCCGAGCGTGTCGCCCGGCTCGGCCAGCAGCGCGCGGGCGAGCCGGGTCTCCAGCACGACACCGTCGGGTGTCGCCGGGTCCAGCCAGCTTCCCGAGGTCAGCAGGGGACGGCCGATCCGTGGCAGGGCAGCGGTACCGCGCAGTTCCACCGAGGCGCGCGCCCCGCGGGTGGCCACCGTGACGGAGGCCGCCGGGTAGGGCCCGGCCACGGAGTCGACGCCGTCGAGCGCGGACAGCTTCCCGGCGTCCGCGGAGGAATCGGTGTGCAGCCATACGTGCGCCCCGTTGGCCTGCGTGAACACCCGCTGCCAGGGGTTGGTGGCGTACCCGAACAGGGCGGCCGCGAGCAGCAGCGACACGACGATGCCCGCGGTCGCGAGGACGAGGAACAGCGCCTCGCCGCGATGCGTCCGCAGGTCGGAGTGCGCCCAGCGCAGAGTGGCCCGCATGTCAGTCCCTGAGCTCCAGCACCCCGGAGGTCCCGGTCCGGCGCGGGGGAGCCGCGTCGAGTTCCGCGTCGTCGGCTATGCGCCCGTCGAAGAAGCTGATCACCCGGTCCGCGGCACTCGCGAGGCGGGCGTCATGGGTGACCAGGAGGATCGTCTGGCCGCGCTGGTGGAAACGGGACAGCAGCCGCATCACCTCGCGGGTGCCCTTGCTGTCGAGGCTGCCGGCGGGTTCGTCGGCGAGGAGCAGCGGCGGCTGGTTGACCAGGGCTCGGGCGAGCGCGACGCGCTGCTGCTCGCCACCGGACAGCTCGCCCGGCATCCGGCGCTCCTTGCCCGCGAGGCCCAGTTCGGCCAGCAGTTCCTCCCGCTCGGCGCGGGCCCGCTTCGGCGGCACCCCGGCGAGCAGCGCGGGCAGCTCCACGTTGTCGGCGACGGACAGGTTCGACACCAGGTTGAAGAACTGGAAGACGATCCCGATCCGCCGGCGCCGTTCCACCGCCCAGCGGGACTCGCTCCAGTCGTCCGCGCGTACGCCGTCCAGCCACACACTGCCCGCGTCCGGCCGCTGGAGCCCGCCCAGGAGATGCAGCAGCGTGGACTTGCCGGCGCCGGACGGCCCGGTGATCGCCACGAACTCGCCCGGCCGAACCGAGAGATCCACACCGCGCACGGCGTGCGCGGGCGCTCCCTCGCCGTGGTGGGTCTTGGTCAGTCCCTCGGCGCGCAGTGCCGGTGTCACGGGAGCGGTGCCCTCGGTCACTCCAGCTCCTCCAGCTCTTCCTGGCACCGCTCCAGCCAGTCGAGATCGGCCTGCAGGTGCAGCATCGCGCCCTCTATCAGCAGATGCGAGATGCGGTTGTCGCGGTCTTCGGCGGCGGCCAGCTTGGACAGCTGCCGCATGGTGTTCAGGTACTGGCGCCGCTGTCCGTTGATCAGGGCGATCTGGTCGGCGAGGCCGGTGCGCGGGGCCAGGGCCAGCTTCATGAAGAACTCGTCCCGGACCCGTGGCTCGTCCTCGGGCTCCGCGAACCAGGTGCGCAGCGCCTCGCGCCCGGTGTCGGTGAGGTGGTAGACCTTCTTGTTGGGCCGGCTGGACTGCTCGACGTCCTCGCCCTCGATCAGACCCTGTTTCTCCAGGCGGCCGAGGGTGACGTAGATCTGGCCGACGTTCGGCTGAGGGTACGCGGAGCCCAGCAGTTGCTCAAGGTCCTGCTTCAGCTCGTAGCCGTGGGCCGGACCGCGGGCGAGGAGTGCCAGGAGGGGCAGGCGCACGCGTGCTGTCCTCCTGTCCTGGTGATGTGTGCCAGGCCCTAGTATCGCCCATGCCTAACAGGTATACATGGCCTTTGACGCCGTGCGAAGGTGCCCGGCGCCGGGGTACAGGGAGGAACCTATGCGGTGGACGCGTGCCGCGGGTAGGGGCCTCCTCGTTCTCCTCGTCGTCCTGACCGGCTATGTCGCCTTCGGAACCCGTGCCCAGGAGGGCCCCGGTGACGGGCGCGGACCGCTCACCCTGGCCACGGCCGGGGACCTCACGGGCTATCTAGGCCCGCTGCTGGAGGGCTGGAACACCACCCACCCCGGCGAGGGGGTCACCCTCGTCGAACTGCCCGACTCCGCCGACGAGACGCACGCGCAGATGGTCACCGACCTGCGCGGGGGCGAGCGCAGCCGGTTCGACGTCCTCAACATCGACGTCAACTGGACCTCGGAGTTCGCCGCCGCGGGCTGGATACGCCCGCTGGACGCCGACCGCTTCCCGCTCGGCACCTTCCTGCCGCCGGTCGTCGACACCGCGACCTACGACGGCCGTCTGTACGCCGTCCCGTACGTCACCAACGCGGGGCTGCTGCTGTACCGCAAGGACGTCCTAGAGGAGGAGGGCCTGCCGCCGCCCCGCACCTGGACCGAGCTGGAGCGCTACGCCGAGACCGTCGCCCCGCGGCACGGTCTGGGCGGCTACGCCGGACAGTTCCTGCCCTACGAGGGCCTGACGGTCAACGCGGCCGAGGCCGTCTACTCGGCGGGCGGCACGATCCTCGGCGACGAGGGCTCGCGCGTCACCGTCGACTCCGCCGCGGCCCGCGAGGGCATCGGCTTCCTGGTGCGCGGCGTCCGCGAGGGCTGGATCCCGCGCGAGGCGCTGACGTACAAGGAGGAGGAGTCCAAACAGGCCTTCCAGGACGGCCGGCTGCTGTTCCTGCGGAACTGGCCCTACGCCTATGTCGGCGCCTCCGCCGAGGGCTCACGGGTCGCCGGGCGGATCGGCGCCGTCCCCCTGCCGGGCCCCGAGGGGCCGGGCACCAGTGTCCTCGGCGGCTCCAACCTCGCCGTCAGCACGCACGCGCGGCATCCGGACACCGCCGCGCGGCTGATCGCCTACCTCACCAGCGAGCCCGTCCAGCGTCAGGTCCTGACCCGGGGCGCGCTGCCCCCGGTGCGCGCCGACCTGTACGAGAACCCTGATCTGATCAGGGAGTTCCCCTATCTGCCGACGCTCCGCGAGAGCGTGCTGGCGGCCGCGCCGCGCCCCAGGAGCCCGCGCTACGACCAGGTCAGCCTGGCGGTGCAGGCGGTCGTGCACGACGCGATGACCGGGCACCAGACGCCCGAGGCCGCCGTGCGCCGGCTGGCGCGCGAGCTCGACGCCATCGCCCGCTGATAGTTACCCGTTAAGTAACGCCAGGGTCTCATCCTGTCTCTTCCTGCCCTGATTTATCCGCATTTTCGCGGTCAACTCATCAGTAGCTTCTGTCCAGTTCATTGACACCCCCTGGAAACAGTTACCTAACATGAATACATGTTGAGTAAGTACGACCGCTGGTGGCGTGACGCGGTGATCTACCAGGTCTACGTCCGCAGCTTCCTGGACAGCACGGGCGACGGCGTCGGCGATCTCGCCGGGGTCCGGGCGGGGCTGCCGTACCTGAAGAAGCTGGGCGTCGACGGGGTCTGGCTGAGCCCCTTCTACCCGTCGCCGCAGCACGACCACGGCTACGACGTGGCCGACTACTGCGAGGTCGACCCGGTCTTCGGCGACCTCGCCGAGTTCGACCTGCTGGTGCGGGCCGCGCGCCGGCTCGGGATCAAGGTCCTGCTGGACGTCGTCCCCAACCACTGCTCCAGCGAGCACCCGTGGTTCCGCGAGGCGCTGGACGCCGAGCCCGGCAGCCCGGCCCGCGCCCGCTTCCACTTCGCCGACGGCCGCGGCCCGGACGGCGCCGAGCCGCCCAACAACTGGCACGCCATGTTCGGTGGACCGGCCTGGACCCGGGTCGCCGACGGCCAGTGGTACCTGCACATGTTCACGCCCGAGCAGCCCGACTGGAACTGGCGCAACAGCGAGATCCCCGCCGAGTTCGACCGGATCCTGCGCTTCTGGCTCGACCGGGGCGTCGACGGCTTCCGCATCGACGTGGCGGCCGGTCTCTTCAAGCACCCCGAGCTGCCCGACTCCGACGACCCCGGGGCCGACGCCCGCACCCGCGACTCGGTCAACCCGCTCGCCTGGAACCAGCCCGAGGTGCACGAGGTCTGGCGGCACTGGCGCTCGGTCTGCGAGGAGTACACCGCCCGCGACGGCCGTGAACGCCTGCTGGTCGGCGAGGTGTCGGTGCCCACCGCCCGTGAGCACGCCCAGTACGTCCGCCCGGACGAGCTGCACCAGGCGTTCTTCTTCGACCTGCTCGGCGCCGCCTGGGACGCCGACGCCTTCCGCAAGGTCGTCTCCGAGGCCATGCAGGACATCGCCGGCACCGGCTCCACGGTCACCTGGGTCCTCAACAACCACGACCAGGTCCGCACCGTCACCCGCTACGGCGAACCCGCCCCCGGCGGCAGCGGACTCGGCGCCGCCCGCGCCCGCGCCGCCGCGCTGCTGATGCTGGCCCTGCCCGGCGCCGCGTACATCTACCAGGGCGAGGAACTGGGCCTGCCCGAGGTCGTCGACCTGCCCGACGACGTGCTCACCGACCCGATCTTCCGGCGCACCGGCGACCGCGCCCGCATCCGCGACGGCTGCCGGGTGCCGCTGCCCTGGTCGGGACAGGCCTCCCCGTTCGGCTTCACCTCCGGCGCCGAGAGCGCCAAGCCCTGGCTGCCGCAGCCGGAGTACTTCGCCGAGTACGCCTTCGACCGCGCGCTCGTCGACACCCGCTCCTTCTGGCACCTGTACCGCGACGGACTGCAACTGCGCTCCGCGCTGCCCCAGCTGGGCGAGGGGACCCTTCGCTGGCTGGACACCCCGCCCGGCGTGCTCGCCTTCGTGCGCGGCGACGACCTCGTCTGCGCCGTCAACTTCGGGACCACCCCCGTGCCCGCGCCGGTCTCTGGCACCCCCCTGCTGTCCAGCGGCCCCTGTCCGGCCGGGGTGCTCCCCGGCTCGACGGCGGCCTGGTGGACGGACGACTCACCCACCCCCTGACCCACGACCTCCCACTCGACTCCTCACCCCGCGAAGGGACATCGACGATGATGCGACGTACCACCCTGCTCAGCGGCTGCACCGCCCTGGTTCTCGCGCTCGGCGCCACCGCCTGCGGAGGCGGTGACGACGTCTCGGCCGGCGGCGGCGACAAGGCGCTGAACGGCAAGACGCTCACCGTGGCCGGTGTATGGACCGGCAGCGAGCAGAAGAACTTCCAGAAGGTGCTCGACGCCTTCGCGGAGAAGACCGGCGCCAAGCCGCAGTTCGTCTCCACCGGCGACAACGTCTCCACCGTCGTCGGCAGCAAGATCGAGGGCGGTAACGCCCCCGACGTGGTGATGGTCCCGCAGGTCGGCGTGCTCCAGCAGTTCGCCGCCAGCGGCTGGCTCAAGCCGCTGTCCGCCGCCGCCGAGAAGTCCGTCGAGGCCAACTTCGCGCCCGTGTGGAAGAACTACGGCAGCGTCGACGGCGCCCTCTACGGCCTCTACTTCAAGGCCGCCCACAAGTCGACCGTCTGGTACAGCCCCGACGCCCTCGCCCAGGCGGGCGTCAAGGCCCCGAAGACGTACGACGAGATGCTCGAGGCCGGCCGGACCGTCTCCGACTCCGGACTCGCCGCCTTCTCCGTCGCCGGACAGGACGGCTGGACCCTCACGGACTGGTTCGAGAACATCTACCTCTCCCAGGCCGGACCCGAGAAGTACGACGCCCTCGCCGCCCACGAGCTGAAGTGGACCGACGCCTCCGTGGTCGAGGCGCTCACCACGCTCGGCGAGCTGTTCAAGGACAAGCAGCTGATCGCGGGCGGCCAGAAGGGCGCCCTGAACACCGACTTCCCCGGCTCGGTGGAGAAGGTGTTCGGCCCCGAGCCCGAGGCCGGCATGGTCTACGAGGGCGACTTCGTCGCCGGTGTGGCCAAGGACCAGTTCGGCAGGACGATCGGCGAGGACGCCGACTTCTTCCCGTTCCCGCCGGTCGGCTCCGGCACCGCGCCCGTGGTCAGCGGCGGCGACGCGGCCGTGGTCCTCAAGGACGGCAGGAACGCCGACGCCGCCATGGCCTTCCTGGAGTACCTCGCCACCCCGGAGGCCGCGGCCGTGTGGGCCGAGGCGGGCGGCTTCCTCTCCCCGAACAAGAAGCTCGACCCCGCCGCCTACGGCGACGACACCACCCGCGCCACCGCCGAGTCCCTGGTAGC
Source organism: Streptomyces sp. NPDC005017 (assembly GCF_042873115.1). Lineage (NCBI taxonomy): Bacteria > Bacillati > Actinomycetota > Actinomycetes > Kitasatosporales > Streptomycetaceae > Streptomyces > Streptomyces sp. NPDC005017. Next base: position 85,022 of record NZ_JBIALD010000018.1, read on the forward strand.
GGCGGGGGACTCGGTCCGCTTCGACATGTCCGACCAGGCCCCGGCCGCCTTCGGCGGCACCAAGGGCGCCGGTGAGTGGAAGATCCTCCAGGACTTCCTGCGCGACCCGTCGGACCCGGCGAAGACCGCCGCCCAGCTGGAGTCCGCCGCGGCCAAGGCCTACAAGGGCTGACCGGTCATGACCGCCACGCTCGTGAAAGAGACGAGCCCTCCGCCCGCCGCGGGCGCCGGACACGCCCGGCGCCTGCGGCGGCGGGGCCGGGCCGTCGCCCTGCTCTTCGTCCTCCCGGCGCTGCTGCTGCTCGGCGCGCTGGTCGTCTACCCGGTCCTGTTCTCGGTCGGCCGCAGCTTCTTCGACGCCTCCGGAACACGGTTCGTCGGCGGCGACAACTACACCGAGATGTTCAGCGACCCGGCCACCATGAGAGCCGTGCGCAACACGGCGATCTGGGTCGTGGTCGCCCCCACCCTGCTGACCGGCCTGGGCCTGATCCTGGCCGTGCTGGTGGAGAAGATCCGCTGGGCCACCGCCTTCAAGCTGCTGCTGTTCATGCCGATGGCCGTGTCCTTCCTCGCCGCCGGCATCATCTTCCGCCTCGCCTACGACGAGGACCCCGACAAGGGCGTGCTGAACGCGGCCGCGGTCTCCGTGCACGACGCCTTCGCCGGCACCCCGGCCTACCCGAGCGCCCGCGCCCGCGACGGACAGGGGCTCACCAGGACCGCCGACGGCGGCTACCGGACCACCACGACCGTGTCACCGGGCGACTCGCTCACCCTCGGCCTGGTCGGCGTACAGCCCAAGGACCTGCCCGCGGACGCGGCCGCCGCCCGGACCGCCGCGGCCGCGCCCGGCGAACTGCGCGGTGTTGTCTACCTGGACTTCACCCCCGGCGGGGGCGGGGAACAGGGCGCCGTGGACCCGGAGGAGAGCGGACTGCCCGAGGTGCGGGTCGAGGCCGTGCGCGACGGTGACACGGTCGCCTCCGCCACCACCGCCTTCGACGGCACCTTCCGCTTCGAGGGACTCGACGACGGCCGGTACACGGTGCACCTGCCCGCCTCGAACTTCGCCGCACCCTACGACGGTGTCTCCTGGCTCGGACCCACACTCGTCACCCCGGCCATCATCGGCGCCTATCTGTGGATCTGGACCGGCTTCGCCATGGTCCTCATCGGCGCCGGACTCTCCACCCTGCCCAGGGACGCGCTGGAGGCCGCGCGCATCGACGGCGCCAGCGAGTGGCAGATCTTCCGGCGCATCACGGTCCCGCTGCTCGCGCCCGTGCTGACCGTCGTGTTCATCACCCTGGTGATCAACGTGATGAAGGTCTTCGACCTCGTCTACATCATCGCGCCCGGCCCCGTGCAGCAGGACGCGACCGTGCTCGCGACGCAGATGTGGCTGGTGTCGTTCGGCGGCGGCAACGACCAGGGCCTCGGCAGCGCGCTGGGTGTACTGCTCCTGCTGCTCGTGGTCCCCGCGATGGTCTTCAACGTCCGCCGTTTCCGAAGGAGCCAGCGATGAACACCGCCCGCCGCTATCTGGGCAACGGGGTCGTCCAGGCGTTCCTGGTGATCGTCGGACTGCTCTGGATGACCCCGCTGGCCGGACTGCTCGTGTCCTCGATGCGCTCCGCGGAGGACACCGCGAAGGGCGGCTGGTGGACGGTGTTCACCAGCCCGGGACAACTGTCCTTCGACAACTACTCGGCCCTGCTGGAGAACGCGGGCATGACCCGGGCGTTCTGGAACACCGTGCTGATATCGGTGCCCGCCACCCTACTGGTGGTCGTCCTCGCCGCGCTCGCCGGATACGCCTTCGCCTGGCTCGACTTCCCCGGCCGGGACGCCGTCTTCCTGCTGGTGGTCGCCCTGTTGGTGGTGCCGGTGCAGATCGGACTGCTGCCCGTCGCCAAACTCTTCGGCCAGCTCGGCCTGTTCGGGACGATCCCCGGCGTGGTGCTCTTCCACGTGGCCTACGGACTGCCGTTCGCGGTGTTCCTGCTGCGCAACTACTTCGCGGAGATCCCGAAGGAGATGCTGGAGGCGGCCCGGATGGACGGGGGCACGGAGTGGCGCATCTTCACCCGGCTGGTGCTTCCGGTCGGCCGGCCGGCCATCGCGAGCCTCGCCATCTTCCAGTTCCTGTGGGTGTGGAACGACATGCTGGTCGCGCTGCTGTTCGCGGACAGCTCCGCACAGCCGCTGACCGTGGAACTCCAGTCGCAGATCCGGCAGTTCGGCAGCAACATCGATGTGCTGGCACCGGGCGCGTTCCTGTCGCTGATCGTCCCGGTGGCCGTGTTCTTCGCCTTCCAGCGGCACTTCGTGCAGGGGGTGATGGCGGGCTCCGTCAAGTAGGGAGCCGAGGGGCGCACCCGGGGGCCGGCCGGTGCCGACGAGCCGGTACGGCACCTGGGTGCGAGCAGGGAGCCGGGCGGCCGGCCGCCGCGGGGGCGGGGCCGGCCGCCGGTGCCTCACCGAGGGCCGGTGCCTCACCGGCCCCCGCCTCACCGAGGGCCGGTGTGTCAGCCCCTGGGCACCTCCTTCATCTCGTCCACGACGGCCCGCTTCATCACGGCGCTGGTGGAGATGACCGTGCCGGGCTTGATCAGGCCGTCCTCGCCGCTGGTCCCGCTCACCTGCACGGACCGCTGGCCCAGATAGACATGGGTCTTCTTGTCGAAGATCCACTCCTCGCGCACACCGTGGTCCTCCCGGGCCACCGCCACGCCGTGCCGGCCCGCCGCGTCCACCGCGTCGTTCACCACGACGACCCCGGGGATCTTCGCGGCGGCCTTGAACAGCGCCGGGTACAGCTTCGCCGGCGGGTAGCTCTCGCCGAGCAGGTCGCCGATCGTGGTGAACGCCTGCTGGTCGGGGGAGTTGCCCATCCCCTCGGTCTCCTTGTAGATCTTGGCGAGGAGTTCGTCCGGGTCGGTCGTCAGCGCGGCCAGGTAGTCGTAGGACGGGGCGTTCAGGGTGGCCTCGGGCGTATTGCCCTGCTCGTCGGGGAGGGAGAGCGTCTCGCCCTCGGGGCCCTCGTTGACGCGCGGGTCGATGAGCCAGCCCCTGGTGCCGTCGGCGGACTCCCAGACCTGGCGCGTGCTCAGGTCGTGGCTGACGAGGCTGGACTTGCCGTGGTCGACCTTGACGAAGGTGCCCGTGCCCCGGCTCTCGATGTAGATGTACTGGCCGGGACCGACCTTCGGGTGGCTCTCCTCGCCCGCCGCCACGGCGATCTGGTCGACCAGCTGCGGAAGGCCCTTGGTGGACACGGCGCCGACCGGAGTGGTCAGGGCGGGACCGGTGCCGAGGCCGCCGCCCGGCGCCTCCTGGCCCTGCGTCAGCGACAGGGCGAAGAACGCCCCCGCGACGGCGGTGGCGATCACCGGCAGGGCGATCGCCGGGCGCATCAGCCACTTGCGGCGGGGTTGGGCGGCGGCGGTGGTCGGGACGTGCTGTTCCTGCTGGATCTGGGCCATCAGACGCTCCTTGTGGAACTGGTGACGGCCCGCCGGCAGATCACGCGCCGTCCGCGAGAACAGCTCGGTGGCGTCCTCGTGCTCGGCCGGACTCTGCCGGGGCGTGTGCGCGTTCATCGGTTTCCTCCCTGCGCGGGCCGGACCACGTGAGTGTGATCGCCATTTGTCTGTCGAGCGGGGCGGCCGAATTCCCGGTTTCCCGGAAATTCTTTCGCGGCCCCCGCTCCGGAGGCCCGCGCCGGGGGCGCGCCCGGTGGTTCGTCCTCGGCGAGACGGCGCAGTTTCTTCCGGGCCCGGGACAGCCGGGAGGCGACCGTGCCGACGGGAACGCCGAGGGCCTCCGCGGCGGCCTCGTACTCCAGGCCCTCGCCCAGGCACAGGGCCACCACCTCGCGCTCGGTCCGGCGCAGCGTGGCCAGCGCGGTCAGGGCCTTCGCGAGGCGGCGCCGGTCGTCGACCCGCTCGGCCACCTCGTCGGCATGGTCGGGCACCGACATCTGAGCCGCGGCGGCGGCACCGGCCGCCGCCCGGTAACGGCGGTTGCTGCGGTACTGGTTGCGCGCGGTGTTCGTCGCGATGCCCAGCAGCCACGGGCGCAGCGAGCCGCCCTCGGCGTCCACCCGGTCACGCAGCCGCCAGGCCTCCATGAAGGTGGCCGCCATGACGTCCTCGGCCGTCGACCAGTCCGCCGTCAGCCGGTAGGCGTGGTTGTACACCGCGCGGGCGTAGCTGTCGAAAAGCTCCGCGAAGGCGCTCGGATCCCCGTCCCGTACCCGGGTACGCATTTGAGTGCTCACATCCGTCAGCTGTCCGGCACCCCGGTCCGACTTCCCGTGACCTGCGTCACACGCCCGGCGGGGTCTCCCGGCACGCGGTTCATCCCCGTGCCCTGCGCAGTATCCGGCGGGCCCGGCCCGCGGCACCGTAGGCGACATCGCGGGCGGCGAAGCCCTGGCTGACGAGCACCCGGCCCAGGCCGCCGCCCGTCGCACGGTGGCCGTCGCCGCGCCGCGCCGCCAGAGCCTCCTCGAAGAGCTGCTCCGCGTGGGCCACCACGGGACCGGGCGCGAACCGGCGCGCGTTCTCCGCCGCCGTACGGCCCATACGGCGGCGCCGCTCGTCGTCGCCGACGAGTTCCAGCAGGGCGGCGGCGAGCGCGTCGCGGTCCCCGACCGGGACGAGCCGGCCGTCAACCCCGTCCCGGATGATCTCGCCCGGCCCGTAGGGGCAGTCGGTGCTCACGAAGGGCAGGCCGCAGCGCATGGCCTCCACCAGGGTCATGCCGAACGGCTCGAAGTCGGAGGCGCCGGCGCCGATCGAGCCCTTGACCCACTCGGCCTCCATCGGGGACGCCACGCCCATGAGCCGGACGTTCCCGGTGAGGCCCAGGTCCTCGACCAGCCGCCGCAGCCGGGGCAGTTCCTGGCCCTTGCCGTAGATGCGCAGCTGCCAGTCGGGGTGCTCGGCCGCCACCCGGGCGAACGCCTCGATCAGCAGGTCGTAGCGCTTGACCGGGACGAGCCGGCCGGCCGCGACGACGACCTTCGCGCTGCCGTCGGCCACCGGCAGCACGGGGTCGGGCACGCTGTTGGGCAGGGCCGCCAGCCGCACCCCGGGCAGCAGCATCTTGCGCCGGTAGGCGGCCGCGTCCGCCTCCGTGACCGTGGTGAGCACGTCCAGGCGCCGGTAGGCGCGGCGCAGCGCGGTGCGCAGCCGGGGCGGATGGTTGTCCAGGGTGAGGTGCTCCTGCCCCACCCGCACACTGTGCTCGGGCCCCTGGAGCGCGAGATGCACATTGAGGCCGGGCCGGGTGCCCACCAGCACATCGGCGTCGCTGGCCGCGAGGCACTCGGCGATCCGCCCGTCGGTCAGTTCGCTGTACTGCCGGTACCGGTACTCGGCGGCCGGGAAGACCGCCGCCGGTCTGCGGTGCAGCGGGTGGTCCCGCTCCTCGCGCAGATCCACGAGCGGCCGCAGCGCCACCCGTGGGTCCAGCGCGATCTCGGGTCTCTCCCGATGGCGCATCACGGACACGATCTCCACGTCGTGGCGGTCCGCCAGCGCCCCGGCGAGGTTGAACGTGGTGCTGATCGTGCCGCCGATGCCGTACGCGTTGTGCAGCAGGAACGAGATCTTCATGCCGGTTGAGAGTGCCCGTATCACCTGTCCGGTTCCCCGCCGCCGCCACGACGAACACCGGCCGGGTGGCGTGTCGTTGGGCCGAACGGCGGGCCGGCGTCACATCTTGGTGCCGAAGACCTGTGTCCACCACGGTCCGCCCGAGCCCTGGTGGACTCCGAGACCCGTCTCCTTCACCGAGCAGTTGAGGATGTTCGCGCGGTGCCCCGGGCTGTCCATCCACGACCGCATCACGTCGGCGGCCGTCTGCTGGCCGCGGGCTATGTTCTCGGCGTAGGTGCTCCAGGTGTAGCCGGCCGCCGTGATGCGGTCGCCCGGGTCCTCGCCGTCGGGGTTGGTGTGGTCGAAGAAGCCACGGGCGGCCATGTCGTCGGAGTGCCGCTGCGCGGCCGTGTCCAGCGTGGAGTTCTGGGTGACGGGTGAGCAACCCGCCTTCGCCCGCTCGGCGTTGACCAGCGCGAGCACCTGGCCGGCGACGGAGCTCGGGGGCGCCGGGGCGGCCTCGGGCGTGACCGGGTCGGGCGCCGGGGGCGGTGTGCTGCGGGTCGGGGTGGGGGTGGGGGTGGGCTTCGGCCTGGGCTTCCTCGTGGGGGGCTTCCTGCTGGGCGAGGCCGAGGGGCTGGCCTCGGAGGGCGACGCCGACGGGCCGGCCTTCGAGGGTGACGGCGAGGGGGCCGGGGCCGACAGCGCGGTGTCGGCGGGCGCGTCCTGCGCGGTCACGGGCCGGCGGGTGTCGTCGGCGTCGCCGGGTATCAGCAGCGCCGCGCTGCCGCCGCCCGCCACCAGCGCGGCCACCGCGGCCACCGCCACCCGGCGCCGACGCCGGCGGCGCAGACTGTGCCGCTGCCGGAGACGGCCGCCGGGGGCGCCGTCGGCCAGGTCCGTGCGGTCCGCGCGGTCGTGGACCAGCGGCTCCTGCCCGCCGGTCAGGGGGTCGCCGTACATGCCCGCCGCCCGCGCGTCCGCCGCGAGCGCCACGTACTCCCGCGGCGACAGCGCGGCCAGGGCCCCGCCCACCGGGACCAGGGCCAGACCGACGAGCAGTCCCTCGGCCGGGGCCAGACCCGCGCCGAAGCCGCCGCACACCGTGCAGTCGCGGGTGTGCCGGGCGATCCGCTTGCGCCACAGCGCCGACGGCGCCCCGTCCCAGGTCGCCACCAGATCGTCGAGCAGCACACAGCGCGGCACCGCCGCCAGGGCCCGCACCACGACCCGGGCCGTCTCCAGCCGCTCCTTCATCCGCTGCACCCGCACCGCCGTGTGCTGCGGGGACAGCTCCATCGCGGCCGCGACCTCGGCGCGGGTGAGCCGCCCGGTGGCCTCCAGCCACCACAGCGACAGCAGGTCCCGGTCCTCCGCGTCCATCCACCGCGCGGCCTCGGCGACCTCGCGGCGCTGTCCGGACAGCCCGAGCCGCAGGATCGCGAGCCCCTCGAAGTCGGCGCCCGGGTCCGGCACGTCGTACGCCTCGTGCAGGCCGTGCTCGGCCGGTGCGTGACGGTCCTGGCGCAGGCTGCGGACCCGGTTCATCGCGATGGCGACCAGCCAGGAGCGGAAGCCCGCGGGGTCACGCAGCGAGCCGAGCCCGTTCAGTGCGCGGATCATCGTCTCCTGAACCACGTCGTCGACGTCGGCGTGCCCGTCCAGGGCCCGGCCGACGATGTTGTAGACCAGCGGCAGATAGGTCGCGACGAGTTCCTGCTGGGCCCGCCCGTCGCCCTGCTGTGCCGCCTTCACCAGCGCCACTTCGCCTTGGCTGCTCACCCTGGGACCACTCTCTTCCTCGCTCCTGCCCGCGTGCCGGCGTACACCGCACGCGGTCCGTCACAGGGGAGACCCTGCGACGGGACGCCGAATAACACAATCTTTCGAGGCGGAGAGTGAATCTTCTCCCGCCCGTCCGCTCCCGGCACGGCCGCCCCCCTCGGACGTCACGGAAAGCGGGGGCGGTCCCGTCTGGAGATACGGGCCCGAGGACGGCTCTGATCAGCCGGATCGTGAGGGAATCGTGGAGAAGTCGCCATGAACCGGGCGAAGGAGTCGACATGAACCGGACGGAGGAACCGGTAGGACCCGGGCGAGGGGTGAGATGTCCGGCGCGTAGGACCAGACGGGGAGTGGGATGTCCGGCGCGGCGGGCCGCTGCCCCTACCTCCTGCCGCCGAACTCCCACGAGTACACCTCGGTCCCGGCGTACGCGTCGGCGGTGAGCACCGACCGGGCCCGGTCGGCGTCGGGTGCCCGGACCAGCGCGGCCGTGCCCAGCCAGGCCGTGCCGTCGTCCGACAGCAGCGGACCGTACGCGATCAGGTCGTCCTCGCCCGGCGGCACGGCCAGATCGACGGCCTCGCCGCGCCCGAGCCCGAGCACAAGGTAACGGTTGCCGCCGGAGCGGCCGCCGGGGAACTCCCACATCGTGCGCCCCAGCAGGTTCCGCCACCGCCGCAGCAGCACGTCCCGGTACACCCCGGCCTGGTAGGTGGGCTCGTCGAAGGCGAACGCGCGGGCGGCGGCCGGGTCCGGCAGGCCGACGATGTGCACGCTCCCCACCAGCGCGGCGTCGTCCCCGTCCCCGTCGAAGACCGGACCGCGCGCGATCAGCTCCTTCTCGAAACGGTCCATGTACGACCAGTGCTCCTCGATCATGGCCTCCCGCAGCGGGAGGGAGCCGGGCCGGTCGCGGTGAAAGCAGAAGAACTCCATGCCCCCGACCCTGTCCGACCGGCCCGGCTCCCTCAACGGAAATTCCGCGCGGCCGGGACGCGGGCGCCGTCAATGTCCGGTTCGCGGCCTTCGCGCACCGACGATGACGGCATGACCTCCGCGACCCCCCAGCGCGCCGGCGCCCTGCTCCGGCACGCCCGGCTATGGCTCGTGCCGACCGTACTGAGCGGGCTGGTGGCACTGGTGCTGTCCCTGCTCTACATGGGCGGCATCCTCGATCCGAACGGCAACCTCGACCGGCTGCCCGTCGCCGTGGTGAACGAGGACCAGGGTCGGCCGCCGCCCGGACAGGAGGAGAACCTGGGGGCGCAGATCACGGCCGCCGTCACCGGCTCCGAGGCCACCGAGGGCGTCCGCTGGAAGGTGCTGACCCGCGCGGAGGCCGAGGACGAACTCGCCTCCGGCAAGGTGTTCGGCGCGCTGGTCGTGCCACGCGACTTCACCGCGTCCGTCAGCGCCCTGACCACCCCGGGCGCGACCGCCCGCCCCACCCTCACCGTGCTCACCAACCCCGGCATGGGCAGCCTCGGCTCCTCACTGGCCGCGCAGATCAACCAGACCGCGGCCCGCGGCGCCTCCCAGAAGATCGGCGAGCAGCTCACCGCGGCCTCCCGCGCCGACGCCACGACCCGCGCGCTCCTGGCCGACCCGGTGACCGTGACGACCCGGCCCGGCCATCCGATCGGCCGCCACAGCGGGCTCGGTCTCAGCGCCTTCTACTACACCCTGCTGCTGGTCCTGTCCGGGTTCATCGGCGCCAACCTCGTCAACACCGGGGTGGACACCGCCCTCGGCTACGCGGACAGCGAGATCGGGCCCTGGCACACCCGCCGCCCCACCGTGCCGATCACCCGCACCCAGACGCTGGTGCTGAAGATGGTCATGACCGCCGGCATCTCCCTGCTGACCACGAGCCTGCTGATGGTCGCCACCATCGCGATCCTCGGCATGGACTCCGCCCACGAGCCGCTGCTGTGGATCTTCTCCTACTGCGCGACCGTCGCCGTGGGCCTGGGCGTGCAGGCCATCAACGCGGCGTTCGGCGGGATCGGCCAGCTGGTGTCCATGTTCGTCTTCATCGCGCTGGCCCTGCCGTCGTCCGGGGCCACGGTCCCGCTGGAGGCGACCCCCGGCTTCTACCGCTTCCTCGGCGCCTTCGAGCCGATGCGGCAGCTCACGGACGGTGTGCGGGCCATCCTGTACTTCGACGCCCGCACCGACGCCGGGCTGGGCCGGGCCTGGGCGATGGTCGCGATCGGCTTCGTCGGCGCGCTGGTCTTCGGGTTCGCGATGACCCGCTACTACGACCGCAAGGGCCTGGCCCGGCTCACCCCGCAGCCGGAGCCGGAGCGCGCCTGAGCGCCCCGGACCCGCTCGAGCGTCCCGGGCGCGCGTGAGGGACCCGGGCGCGTGGGTGCGTCCCGGGCGCGCGCGGTCGACCCGGCCCCGGCGGCGGGCCGCCGGGCCCGGGCGTCGTGCAAGGTTTTCGGCCGGGCCCTAGTCCGCCTGCCGCTCCGCGTCCGGCGGCAGGCCCACGTCCTCGCGGTCCTCCTCGACGCGGTCCTCCAGCTGCTCCTCGTCCGGGCGGCGGGGCATGCCGCGGCCGTGGCCGGTGTCCGGATCGCCCTCGACCTGCTCGTTCGACTTGTGGTGGTGCCTGCTCATCACTGTCCTCCTTCGGTTCCGGACGCCTGCCGGCCGGCGGCGTCCCCCTCGCCCTTGCGGATCGTGCAGTGCAGGGAGTCGTCCGTGACATCGGCGACGATCGTGTCTCCGGGCCCGGCCTCACCGACGAGGAGCGGCTCGGCGACCCGGTTGTCCGGCTCGGTCTGGATCGTGCGGCGCAGCGGCCGGGCCCCGAACTCCGGCTGTTAGCCGTGCGCGACCAGGAGCTTCCTGGCCGCCTCGGTGACCTCCAGCCCCATGCCCCGGGCGCGCACCCGGTGCTTGCTGCGGTCCAGCAGATGACCGACGATCTCCGACAGGTCCTGCTCGGTGAGGCGGTGGAAGACGATGATGTCGTCGACGCCGTTGAGGAACTCCGGCAGGAACCGCTGCCGCAGCTCGTCCTTCAGCTCCGCCGCGTCGCCCCGGTGGGCGAGGACGCGGTGCGCGCCGATGTTCGACGTCATGATGACGACACGGTGCCGGAAGTCGACCGTACGCCCCTGCCCGTCGGTCAGCCGCCCGTCGTCCAGGATCTGCAACAAGGTGTCGAAGGCGTCCGGGTGCGCCTTCTCCACCTCGTCCAACAGCACCACGCTGTACGGCCGGCGCCGCACCTTCTCGGCGAGCTGCCCGGCCTCCTCGTAGCCGACGTGTCCGGGCGGCGCCCCGACCAGCCGGGCCACGGTGTGCTTCTCCTGGAACTCGCCATCGACATCGCTGCTCCTGCCGGACTAGGGAACGAACTCACTCAAACCCCGCGTTCCACCGCCCGCAACCGGGGCGGAAACGCCCCCCGGCTGCGATGGCGACGCCTGATCGACGGTCCTAGCCTGGCCGAAAGGCGTCTACCGGACCGCTGTGCGCGGCGTAGGGGTGAGTGACGTGAGTGCTTCCCGGGCTCCCCGGCCCTCCGGATCTTCCGGTTCCTCCGGCTCGTCCGGGGCCTCCGGATCCTCCCGGCCCTCGAGCTCCGCCGGTTCCTCCGGAACCTCCGAGGCCGTCGCCGGCGCGGCGGCGGAGCCGACGCGGGCCGCCGTCGGCCCCAGCCCCGACGGCGAGCCCGAGTACCACCCCTACCACCACCCCGCGGCGGGCTGGGGCGCGGCGAAGAGCGTGACCCGCTTCATGGCCCGCGAGGGCGCCCTCCCGCTGGACGGCCCGCGCGCGATCCTGAAGATGAACCACGAGGACGGCGGCTTCGACTGCCCCGGCTGCGCCTGGCCCGACGACACCAAGGGCCTGCACCTCGACATCTGCGAGAACGGCATCAAGCACGTCACCTGGGAGATGACCAGCAAGCGCGTCGGCCGCGGCTTCTTCGCCGCGCACTCGGTGACGGAGCTGGGCGACTGGAGCGACTACGACCTGGAGAACCAGGGCCGGCTGACCGAGCCCATGGTGTACGACCCCGACACCGACCACTACGTCCCCGTCACCTGGAAGGACGCCTTCGAACTCGTCGGCTCCACCCTGCGGGGACTGGACTCCCCGCACCGGGCGGCGTACTACACCTCGGGGCGGCTCGGCAACGAGGCCACGTTCCTCTACCAGCTGATGGCCCGCGAACTGGGCACCAACAACCTGCCCGACTGCTCCAACATGTGCCACGAGGCGAGCGGCCGGGCCCTGTACGCCGCCCTCGGCACCGGCAAGGGCACGGTCGACCTCAAGGACTGGGAGACCACCGACGCGCTGTTCATCCTCGGGGTCAACGCCGCCTCCAACGCACCCCGGATGCTGACCGCCCTGACCGAGGCCCACCGGCGCGGCGCGGCCATCGTGCACATCAACCCGCTGGTGGAGGCCGCCGCCCGGCGGGCCATCATCCCGCACGACTTCAAGGACATGGCCACCTTCCACGCCACCCGCACCAGCAGCCTCAACCTCCAGCCGCGCATCGGCGGGGACATGGCGCTGCTGCGCGGCATGGCGAAGGCGATCCTGGAGCAGTCCGCCCACGATCCCAAGGCGCTGGACCGGGAGTTCGTCGACCGCCACACCACGGGGTTCGAGGACTACCGCCGGGTGTGCGAGAGCACGCCCTGGGCGGTGATCGAGCGTCAGTCCGGGGTCGGCCGCGCCGGCATCCTCGAGGCCGCCCGCGTCTACCGCGACGCCGACCGCTCCATCTTCAGCTGGTGCCTCGGCGTGACCCAGCACGAGCACGGCGTCGACACCGTCCGCGAGATCGTCAACCTCCTGCTGCTGCGCGGGAACCTGGGCCGCGAGGGCGCCGGTCCGTCGCCGGTGCGCGGGCACAGCAACGTCCAGGGCAACCGCACCTGCGGCATCGACCACCGCCCCGAGCCCGCGTTCCTCGACCGTCTCGCCGAGATCTGCGCGATCGATCCACCCCGCGAGCACGGTCTGGACACCGTCGGCACCATCAAGGCCATGCACACGGGCGAGGTGACGGTGTTCATCGGCATGGGCGGCAACTTCGCCCTCGCCGCGCCCGACACCGCGTACACCTGCGAGGCGCTGCGCAAGTGCGAGCTCACCGTCCAGGTCAGCACCAAGCTCAACCGCAGTCATCTGGTGCACGGCAGGCGGGCGTTGATCCTGCCCTGCCTCGGGCGCACCGAGAAGGACCACCAGCGGGCGGGCGTGCAGAGCACCTCGGTCGAGGACTCGATGAGCATGGTGCACCTCTCGGTGGGCATGAAGAAGCCCGCCTCACCGCATCTGCTCTCCGAACCGGCCGTCATCGCGGGCATGGCCCGTGCCGCCCTCCCGGACAGCGAGACGCCCTGGGAGTGGTACATCGAGGACTACGACCGCATCCGCGACACCATGGCCCGGGTCCTGGACGGCTTCGAGGACTTCAACCGCCGGGTGCGGCTGCCGCTCGGCTTCCGCATCAGACAGCCCGCGCGCGAACTGGTCTTCCTCACCCCGTCCGGACGCGCCGAGTTCTCCAGCGCGCCGCTGCCCGACGTGGTGCCGGAGCCGGGCACGCTGGCCCTGGGCACCATGCGGTCGCACGACCAGTGGAACACCACCATCTACTCCGACGACGACCGCTACCGCGGCATCAGGAACCTGCGCACGCTCGTCTTCATGAACCGCGACGACATGCGCGAGCGCGGCATCGCCAAGTTCGACCCGGTCGACATCACCAGTACAGCCAGGGACGGCAGCCACCGTGAGCTGCGGGGCTGTCTGGCCGTGCCGTACGACATCCCGCGCGGCTGCGCGGCCGGCTACATGCCCGAGATGAACGTGCTGTGCGCGCTCGACGACCACAGCACCCAGAGCGACCAGCCGATCATGAAACACGTGAAGGTGAGGGTCGTCCCCGCCTCCTGAGCCGCCCCCGCCGTCGCCTCCTGCAGTGCCCGTGGCCATCGCGCGACCTGTCGCCGAACCGCCCGCGAACGCCGCGATGTTCCTGTTCACGGCGGGGTCGGCGGCGAGGGGTGGGCCGGGGCGGCCGAGCACTACGACGAGGACCAGCTCGCCGCGCCGGTGTCGCTGATCGCCCCGATCAACACCTGCGACCGGATGAACGTGATCGTCCAGCAGCCGGCGGGTGACCACCGGCCGGGTCGGTGGGGGTGACCCCGGCGGCGGGGTCTGTCCGGCTTCCTGGCACTATCTGTGGACAGGGAGCCGGTGATGTCGGTGGCGGACCGTAGGCTGTCCCGCACAGCGCGGTTACGACTTCGCTGTTCCGATGATCCGAGAGGCAGGCCGAATTCACCGTGTTCCTGGAAACCCCCATCTACAGCCGCCTCGTTGCCGAGCGAGGCGACGTCCCCGCCCAGGTGAGCGGTGAAGCCGACCGGCTGATGCGTGAGTTGGCCCGGGTCATACCCCCGATGTCCCCGCCAGGACACCCCGGTCAGCAAGGCAGACCAGGACCCTGGGCGGGAGGGGCGCCGACCGGGCCGTGAGGCGCGGGGGTGACGAGGATCTCCTGGCCGGCCGCCTCGGCCGGCCATCGGCCCCCGTCAGAAGGGCGCTGGGTCAGGGGCTGTCCGGCAGCCCGTCGACGAAGTCCGCGACGAGCGCGGCGACGGTCTCCGGGCGTTGCAGATGGAGGTCGTGCCCCGTGTCCGGCACACAGACGGAAACCGTCGACGGCCGCAGCCGGAGCATCGTGTCGTACTCCTGGGCGGGGATGAAGCTCGACCGGGCCAGCACCAGCAGGGCGGGACAGCCGACCCGTTCCCACTCGGCGACGAACGACCGCCGGCCGAGTTCGGCCAGCGAACGGACCAGAACCTCCGGGTCGAAGCGCGGCCACCAGCCGCCGTCCCGCTCCTGAAGGCCGCCCGCCCAGCCCTCGCCCAGGAGTCCGCCGCCGAAGTACTGCACGGCCACCTCCCGCGACCGGAACGGCACAGGCCAGGAGCGCAGCCACGCGCCGAGCTGGACCGGCACCGAGGGGTCGGGCTCGCCCGCCCCGGCCTCGACCAGCACCACACCCCGCACGGCCTCCGGATGCGCGGCCGCGGTGAGGAACGCGGTGTGCCCGCCCAGCGACTGACCGACCACCACCGGTGCGCCCAGGCCCAACTCGTCCGCCACGGCCACGACGTCGGCGACGTACGCGGCGCGGGACACGTCCTCGGGCCGCTGCCCGGAGGCGCCGTGTCCGCGCTGGTCGAGCGCGACGACCCGGTACCGGGGGCTCAGCAGCGCGGCCGTCGCGTCCCACTCACCCGCCTGACCGGCGAGCCCGTGCAGCAGCAGAACGGCGGGCCCGTCCCCGCCCCAGTCCCGGCAGACCAGCCGCACACCGTCCCGCACGACCACGCGCTCGTCCCACGCCACCGTTCGCCCCCTCCTCACGGCACACCGGCCGGGATCGTCTCACGCGACCCGAAATCCCGCATGGACGGCACCCGTCGGTGTGTCAGGTCCGCCACGGCGGGCCGCGCCGTACCCGTGACGAGCCCGGCCGGCTTTCGGTGCGGGCCGGACGCCGAAGGGACTTCACGACATTTACGAAGACGCCTGCCGGAAATCCACCGGAGATCCGTCAGAAGGGCCCAGGCCCGTGCGCGGGGCCGGGGCGCCGGCGGTCCGGGCACCCGGGCCCCGGCGCGGCCAGCGGCTCAGCGGTGCCGGTCCGACTCGGCGAGTTCCGCCTCGGGCAGGCTCTCCGGGACGGCCGGCTTCGGCTGTGCGGCCGCGCGGCGGTTGGCCAGCCAGGTGACGAACGGCTCGGTGTAGCGGGCGGTCAGCGGTCCGACGATCACCAGGATCAGTACATACGCCGTGGCCAGCGGGCCGAGGGACGGCTCGATCCCGGCCGTCACCGCGAGCCCCGCGATGACGATGGAGAACTCGCCGCGCGCGACCAGGGTGCCGCCCGCGCGCCAGCGCCCCTTGGGGGAGATCCCGGCGCGGCGCGCGGCCCAGTACCCCGTGGCGATCTTCGTCCCCGCGGTGACCACGGCGAGGGCGAGGGCGGGCAGCAGCACCGGCGGAATGGTCGACGGGTCCGTGTGCAGGCCGAAGAACACGAAGAACACGGCGGCGAACAGGTCGCGCAGCGGGGCCAGCAGGTTGTGCGCGCCCTCGGCGACCTCGCCGGACAGCGCGATGCCGACCAGGAACGCCCCGACGGCGGCGGAGACCTGCAACTGCTGCGCGATACCCGCCACCAGCAGCGTCAGCCCGAGCACGACCAGCAGCAGCTTCTCCGGGTCGTCGCTGGAGACGAAGCGGGAGATGTGACGCCCGTAGCGCACCGCGAGCACCAGCACCAGCGCGGCCGCGCCGAGCGCCACGGCCAGCGTGACACTGCCCGCCGCCAGCCCCGCACCGGCCAGCAGCGCGGTGAGGATGGGCAGATAGACCGCCATGGAGAGGTCCTCCAGCACCAGGATGCTGAGGATCACCGGGGTCTCCCGGTTGCCCAGCCGGCCCAGGTCGCCGAGCACCTTGGCGATCACCCCGGACGAGGAGACCCACGTCACCCCGGCGAGCACCACCGCGGCCACCGGACCCCAGCCGAGGAGCAGGGCCATCGCGGCCCCCGGCAACGCGTTCAGGGCGCCGTCGACGAGTCCGGCACGGTACTGGGTCCTGAGGTTGGAGACCAGATCGCTCGCCGTGTACTCCAGACCCAGCATCAGCAGGAGCAGGATCACGCCGATCTCGGCGCCGATGGCCACGAACTCCTCGCTGGAGCCCAGCGGCAGCAGCCCGCCCTCACCGAACGCGAGCCCGGCCAGCAGATAGAGGGGGATCGGGGAGAACCGGAAGCGCGCGGCGAACCGCCCCAGCAGACCGAGGCCGAGGATGATCGCGCCGAACTCGATCAGGAAGACAGCGGAGGAATGCATCCGGTCACTCCCGCCCGAGGATCGCCGCGGCCGCGTCCACGCCCTCACGGGTGCCGATCACGATCAGCGTGTCCCCGCCCGCCAGCCGGAAGTCCGGCCCCGGTGACGGAACCGCCTCGGCCAGCCGCAGCACGGCGACGATCGACACCCCGGTCTCCGTGCGCATCCGGGTCTCCCCGAGCAGCCGGCCGTTCCAGTGCGAGACCGCCGGCAGTTCGACCCGCTCGGCCACCAGGCCCAGTTCGGTCGTCGAGAGCAGGTTCGGGCTGTGATGTGTCGGCATCAGCGCGTCGATCAGCGTCTCCGCCTCACCGGAGGACAGCCGCACGGACAGGGCACAGGCGTCCGGGTCGTCGTCGCGGTACGCGCTGAGCGTGCGGGTCCCGTCCCGGTGAGCCACGACGGACACCCGGCGCTGCTCCTTGGTGGTCAGGTCGTAGCGGACCCCTATGCCGGGCAGCGGCGTACTGCTCATGCGGGGAGCACCCACGGCTTTCCTCCCGTCTGGCTGGGCGTTTGACCGATTCTTGGTGAAGCGATCAGTGACACTTTAACCGGATGGTCCGACCGGCCCCGGCGCAACGGGTCTGCTCACGCACTGAATCGGAAGTCGCCCCTCCGTAACCCGCCCGTCTTCGGCGAGCTCAGCCGTTGGCCTCCGCCGCACGGAAGCGGTCCGCGTGTTCGGTCACCCCTTCGGTGAACGTGCGCGCGGACCGGCCGGTGATCCGCGCCGAGGGCGTCGTCCGCTGGGGCTCCAGGCGCGTCCACCCCACCCCCGAGGCCGCCACGGCCTCCTCGACCGCTCCCACCCGGCCGCGTCACCGGGGACGCCACGAACTCAACCGCGCTTGAGGTCAAGGGCGTTCGGGCGGGGCTCAGATTTGGCTCAGATCCTCCCGCAACCGTCCGCCCCGGACACGCCGACCGCCTAGCGTGGCCCTTGTCGATCACTGTGGAGGTGACTGTGGGCATCGTGAACCGCGGCAGGCGTGCAACTGTCTGGCTGCTGCCGGCACTCGCCGCAGCGGCCTGTACGTCGCCGGCGCCGTCGGCGTCGGCGCCGCCGGCACCCCGGCCCACCGCCGACGTACGCTCCGGCGCCCCGACCACGACGGCGCCCGCCCGCAAGCCCGTCGAGGTCGAACCCCCCGCCCTCGACGCGGGCGGGGAACTGGCCGGGCAGCAACGGCCCACGCGCGGCAACGCCGTCTTCGCATACGGTGCCGGCCCGCGTGGCAAGGCGCTCGTCGTGGTCGTGAGCTGCCGGGGCGAGGGCGAGATCACCGTGGCCCTCCCCGAGATGCGGGCGTGGTTCGACCACATCTGCACCCCGGGGGAACCGGCCGTCGTCCGGAACGAGTTCGCCGTGGCGGGCGCGCACCGGCCCGGCACCGTCTCCGTGCGCGCTCCCTCCACGGTCGTCTGGGCCGCGACGGTCGGCCGGGGGGAGCCCACCGAGACGGACTAGGACTTCTCCTCGGCGGTCAGCGCGGCAGGAGTACGAGCGCGTCACCGTCGGGGCGCTCGCCCGTCGCGTCGCTGGGGCGGCCCTGGAGCCTGTTCCCGACGATCATGGCCGTCGAGCCGCCGCCGTCGAGGTTCACGGCGTTCACCGCGCCGAGGGCCCGCATGACCGCCGCGGTCTCGGGGACCGTCAGCCCGGCGCTGTGGCCGGGCCTGCGTCCGTCGGCCGTGAGCAGGACGATCCGTCCGTCCACGGTGGTGCCGGCCGCGGTGCGCGGATTGCGGCGCAGATACCAGGCGTTGTACAGGCTCGCGCGCTCGGCGCCCTGGATGGCCTCGGGGCTCCAGCCGTCCCGCACCGGGTCGAGGGCCGTCCGGTTGTCGCGCAGCAGCAGCGGAGCGCCGTTGACGACGGAGGTCTGCGAGGTGAGCGGCACGCGCGCGCCCGTCGTGGCGTCGGTCACCGCGCGGTTGAGCGTCAGCCTGGTTCCGACGCGGGCGTGGGCTCGCAGCCACTCGACCGCGGAGCCCGTGCCCTGGAGCAGGGTGCCCCGTGCGGGCACGGCACCGCCCCGGCTCGCCCGGACCGCGGTCACCTCGCCCGCGGCGTCCAGGGTGACCTGGTAGCCGCTGCCCTCCGGCGCGACCTTGCCGAACTTCGGTGTGACGGCGACGAGTTCGTTCCTGTTGCCGCAGGTGTAGTCCTGGGCGGGGTGCGAGAAGGGGGTCGCGGTCCCGACGCCGCCGCAGTTGACGATCAGCCCCGACTGCCGGTTCAGGCCCGTCACCAGCCGCGTCGCGCCGTCCGCCGAGCGGACCGTGACCTTGGTCCTGAGCCTGCGTACCGAGGTGCCCTTGCCGGAGGCGGTCGGCACGATCAGCGCGGGCCGGTCGTTCACGGCCTCCGAGACCAGGTCGCCGTCGCTCACCGCGATACCGCCGAGGTCGCCGTCGGTGCCGGCCAGCCAGTTGCCGGGGGTCGTCTTTCCGCTGCCGATGACGAAGAAGCCGCCGTTGACCGCGGCGAGGGCGCCGGTGCGCTTCGCCATCGAGCTGGTGGTCTCCCGGCCCGGCACGATCCCGTTGGCCACCTCGGAGCGCAGCCGGCCGCGGAACCGTGTGGGGTCGACGATCAGCACGTCCAGCGACCAGGGCCCCGTGGTGGTGTGGCCGTCCTCGCTGGTGTGCTGCACGGACGCCGTCAGTCCCCTGGCCGTCATGTCGCGCTTGGTCTGGTTCGCGGCGTCCTGGGTGGCGTACCGGCCCACCCGGACCGACCAGCCGAGCGGCTTGTCGAGCGGGCCCCGTGGGTCGGGCCCGGCGGTGCGGTCGCGGCGCGGCGTGTACCCGGCGGCGCGGACCCCGGCCTCCACCTCCGCCAGCTGCGCCTCGGTCCGGCCGAAGCCGGCCGTGACGGTCCAGAAGTCGTCCGCCGACACCTCGCCGCGCTCGATCG
Organism: Streptomyces sp. NPDC005017; assembly: GCF_042873115.1. NCBI lineage: Bacteria > Bacillati > Actinomycetota > Actinomycetes > Kitasatosporales > Streptomycetaceae > Streptomyces > Streptomyces sp. NPDC005017. Next base: position 104,263 of record NZ_JBIALD010000018.1, read on the forward strand.
CCACGTGGGTGAGGCCCGGGGCGATCTGACGGGTGGTCCGGGTCTCCGGCAGCGAGGCCGGTCCCAGCGGCAGCCTCGCGGCGGCGGCCGCCGCCGCGACGGGCCGCGCGGCGGGACGGGCCGGCTGTCCGGCGGACCCGGACGGGCGCTCCTTCTCGGACTGCGTGGCCACCGAGGTGGCCATCGTGCCGGCGACCAGGGCGACGGTGATCGCCCCACCGATCAGTCCACGGCGTGCCATTCGGTTGCTCATGCGACATGCCCTTTCGCTCAAGGGAGGTTGCTGCGACCGTGCCCGGCGCGTGTGTCGCGGAGTCGGCCGTCCACCCGCGGTGCGGTTACGGCGGAGTGGCGGTACGGATGCCGCGCCGACCTGGCGGTTCGGCGCGGGCACGGCTGAGGACCGCCGTGGCTCGCCGAGGCCCGGGAGGGCACGCGAAAGGAGCGGTTGCAGGAGGGACAGCGGTGGGGGCGGGGCGTGGGCGGGACCGGGTGACCGCGACCGCGTCAGGGGCGGCGGCCGCGACCGCGTCCGGCGGGGAGCGCGGGACGGCCGGTCCCGGCCGCGGAGGGCCGGTGGCCGTCGCGGAGGGGGGTGGCCCCGGCGCGCGCCGCCCGTTCAGGCGCGTGAACGGGCGTCCTGGCACCCGGACATCGGCCCGGCCGCCGGCCGGCCCTGCTCACGGCCCGCCGCGTGGCGCCTTCGTCAGGCGCAGGCGCGGGAGTTCCGGTCGCGCTGCACCTTCAGCGCGGCGACCTGCACGGAGTCGGGCGGCAGTGCGGGCGAGGCGATGCCGTGGGGACGACCGTCCCCGGAGTCGATCAGGGCCGGGCCACCCTCGTAACCGTTCGCGGAGAGCAGGTAGTCGGCCCAGTTCCTGGGCAGGAACAGCGCGATCACGCGGCCCTTGAGGTACTGGTCGGCGTTGCCGAGCCGGATGACCTTCGACCACGGTGTCCGCCGGTCCGACGGGAGGACGTCACCGTCGGCCGGGCCCATGAGGCTGTACCTCGGGTCATCGGTGTAGCGGACGGCGAACCACAGGCGCTTGCCCTCGGGCACCCGGGCGGTTCCCGTGAGACGGGCGCAGTGCGCCACCTTCACGTAGGTGTCGCCCTGGGGCGCCGGATCGGTGAAGACCACGGCGGCGTCGTCGGCGGCCCTGCCGCCGGTGCCGTCCGGGGCGGGCGGGACGCCGGGCACGGTCGCGCCGCCGCCCGAGGCGCCGCCGGAGCCCGCGTGTGTGCCGCCGGAGCCGCCCTGCCGCTGCCCTTGTCCCTGCCCGTCGCCGTGGTCGCCGCTCGGGCCGGGCGAGGCGGCCTGGCCGGTGGCCGACGCGGTGGGACCCGGGGACGCCGTGCCGGGCGTACCACCGGCGTCGGTCTCCGCCGCCGACGCGCTCGCGGGTGCCCGGCTGGCCGGGCCGGGGGCCGCGTCGCCCGTCCGCTGGTCGGGCCGCGGCAGCGCCGAGAGGTCGTCGTCGGGGCCGGGGGCGAGCAGCAGACCGGTCAGGGACGCCACGGCCACCAGCAGGAGGCAGGCGAGCAGGGCGTACCGGCGCCGGGCTCGGCCTGCGGTCCTCGCCCGGCCGGAACCGCGGTCGCCGGGCGGCGCGGTGAGGACCACCGTGGGCAGTTCGATCTCCGACGACCGTGCCGGTGCGGACAGCGGGTCCTGGCTGGGGGCGGGGGAGCCCGCCGTACCTCGGGCGTCATGCCGGGTGGGGCCGGACATAGTGCCTCCTGTGCCGAAGGTGACCGGTGGTGGGCGTTCAGCAGTTGGGGTCGCCCTGGGAGCGCCGGACGGTGACGCCGTCCATGTGCCGCTCGTCGGAGCCCGGGGGGAGCGAGGTGTTGAACAGACCCGCGGCCGAACCGGTTCCGTCCCGCTTCTGGAGCAGCGGCCGGTTCTGGCTGTCGGTGATGCCTCTGAGGTACTCGGCCACGTCGGCGGGCACGGGTACGGCGACGACCTCGAAGGTCTGGCCGCCCTCGGTGGCTCCGCCCAGCTGGGCCGTGGCCCGCCACTGCCCGGTGGCGGGCGAGACACTGGCCTCGGCGTACAGTCCGTAGCGGCTGTCCGTGTCCGTGTGCCCCGCGAGCCACAGCGTGTAGCCGGGCGCCAGCCGGGCCGTGCCCCGGAACTCCTGGCACTGCTCCACCTCGACCTGTACGCCCTCGCGTGTGGTGGGCTGCTCGATCGTCACCGAGGAGACGGGCGCGGCGGGGGATGCGGAGCCGGGGGTGGGGCTCGGGCCGGGGGTGGTCCGGTCCGGGGACGGTGAAACGCTCTGGTCCGGGGAGGTGTTGTCGCGGAACCAGTCCGCGGGGCTGCCCCCGTTCAGCAGGGCGACGGCCGTCAGGAGTGCCGCCGCGCCACCGAGCCCGCCCACCAGGGCGAACGATCGGACCGGTCTGCTCAGATCGGTGTCCGGGGGAGTGCCGTCCGGCCCGGGCCGAGCGGTCGAGCGGCCGTCGGCCCCGGATCTCGGGCCCTGGGGGCTGCCGCCCGGTGCGGGAGTGGGGTCCGCACCGGGCGTGTCCGGGGTGCCGGTCGTTCCCGGGGTCCCGCTCGCGGACGGCGCTCCGCCGGGGCCTGACGTCGGTTCGGGTGGAGTGCCGGGCAGCGTGGACATGGGTCTGACCCTCCGGTCCGGGCCCCAGGGCCCGGGGTACGATGCCGGCTCGGCCGGAATCGGTGTGACGGGTCTGGATGATGCTCCCGGGCCACAAGGGTCAAACGCGGCATGCCCGTTCATCGCGGCATTCATCTGGATTCAGTCCGCTCGACCGCCCGAAACGGGTAGCGTCAGCCGTCGGATCGTCAAATACACCTGTTCCAGGCGCAGTTCACCTACGCGGAACGCACTCCGTCGCCACCCGGTCCTGCCGTACGCCACCCGGTCCCCGACCCGCGGCGCGCGTTCAGCTCGCCGCGCCGAACCACCTCGACAGCGCCGCCGGCAGCTCGCGCGGGTCGCCACCGGCCCATGCCACATGCCCGTCCGGCCTCAACAGCACGGCGGACACGTCCAGTTCCTCGCTGACGTCGACGACATGGTCGACCCGGTCCGCCCAGCCCGCCACGGAGAACCCGCCCGTCCGGTCGAGCAGCAGTCCGCGGCCGGTGTGCAGCCGGTCGTAGAGACTGCCCTGTTTCAGCGGCAGGTCCTTCAGCCGGCGGCCGAGCAAGGGGTGACCCTCGCCGAAGTCGTAGCGCACCGAGATCGCGGTGATCTTCTCGATCAGGTACCGGTTCACCTCCTCGAAGTCCATCAGCTCGGCCAGCAGTCGCCGTACCGCCTGCGCGCCCGGTTCGGTGGACAGCAACTGCATCTGGGCGCGCGTGTTGTCGAGCACGGCGGCCGCCACCGGGTGCCGCTCGGTCTGATAGGTGTCCAGCAGCCCGTCCGGCGCCCAGCCGTCGACCTCGGCGGCCAGCTTCCAGCCGAGGTTGAACGCGTCCTGGATACCGAGGTTGAGGCCCTGCCCGCCGGTCGGCGGATGGATGTGCGCCGCGTCGCCCGCCAGCAGCACCCGGCCCACGCGGTAGCGCTCGGCCAGCCGCGTGGCGTCGCCGAAGCGGGACAGCCAGCGCGGGGCGTGCACACCGAAGTCGGTCCCGGCGGTGGCGCGCAACCGCTCCGCGAACTCCTCCAGCGTCGGCGCGGCCGAACGGTCCTCGGCCACCCCCTCGGCGGGCACGACGATCCGGTACACCCCGTCCCCAAGAGGCATCGCACCGAACCGCCCCTGGGTCCGGCGGACTTCGGCCATGACGGCCGTCAACTCCTCCTGCGAGGCGGTCACCTTCATCTCGCCCAGCAGGGTCTCGACCCGGGAGGGCTCCCCGGGGAAGGCGACGCCCAGCAGCTTGCGCACCGTGCTGCGGCCGCCGTCGCAGCCGACGACCCAGCGCGAGCGCAGGCTCGTGCCGTCGGCCAGGGCGACGGTCACGCCCTCCTCGTCCTGGCTCAGCCCGGTCACCTCGCGGCCCCGCCGGATCTCGGCGCCGAGTTCGACCGCGCGCTCGGCCAGCAGCCGGTCGGTGTCGGTCTGCGGGATGCCGAGGACGTATCCGTGCGCGGTGTCGAGCCGCTCCGGCCACGCCGTGGTGATCCCGGCGAAGAAGCCGCCGACCTCGTACTTCCGGCCGAGCGCGAGGAACCGCTCCAGCAGACCGCGCTGGGCCAGCACCTCGATGCTGCGGACGTGCAGCCCCAGCGCGCGGACGTAGGGGGCGGGTTCGGTGTCCTTCTCCAGCAGGAGCACGCGCGCACCGTGCAGCCGCAGCTCGCTCGCCAGCATCAGGCCCGTCGGGCCGGCGCCGACCACGATCACATCGGTCTTTATCACACCACTCGTTTCCGCAGGTCCGGGCTTCGGCCCGGAGATTCTGCGGCATGAGCGGGGCCTTGCCGCAAGGCCCCCCACGCGCTATAACTTGAGAGTGGCAAGGAGCGTGTGCGCTTCTTGCCTTCGTCATTTCCGGGCCCTGCGCGCCCGACGGGCCCGGTGTGCGCGAGGCCCCGGCTCGAATCGCCCGAGTACCACTCAGCCGGCGGTCGGCTTCAGCAGCACGAAGTCCGCGTTCGACGGGTCGAGGCAGACGGCGAGCCGTCCGACGCCCTCGAAGTCCGCCGGACCCATCTGCGTACTGCCGCCGCCCGCGACGACCCTGGCGACCGCCGCGTCGCAGTCGTCGACGTTGAACACCGGGTGCCAGTAGGGCTTGCCGCCGTTGAGGGCCAGATCCTCCGCGGTCATGCCCATCACCCCGCCGTGCATCCGCTCCTCCGGCTGCCCGGCCGGGGTGATCATGGAGTACGCGCCCGCGCCGCCCGGCAGTTCCATGTCGCTGTACCACCAGCCGAGGACGTCGCCGTAGAACTTCTTCGCGCCCTCCGCGTCCGTGGTGTACAGCTCCGTCCAGGACAGCGAGCCCGGGGCGTCGACCAGTTCCACGCCCTTGCTGGTACCGGGCTGCCAGACGGCGAACTGGCCGCCGAGCGGGTCGCTGTACTGCGCCATCCGGCCCCACTCCTCCAGGTCCATCGGTGGCACCCGCACCGTGCCGCCCGCCTTGGTGACGGCTTCCGTCGTGGCGTCCGCGTCGGCGACGCTGTAGTAGATCATCCAGGCCGAGCGCGCCCCCTCCTCGGTGAGTTTGCCGAGCCCGGCGACGATCTTGCCGTCCTTGCGGAACATCCCGCCTTCCATGTCCTCGCCCCCGCCCTCCATGGGCTCGTACTCCCAGCCGAGCACCGCGGAGTAGAAGGCCGCCGTGGCCGGCACATCGGGGGTGCCGAGGTCGAGGAAGCAGGGCGAGCCGGGGACGTAGTCGGTCGTGATCATGGCGATTCCCTTCGCAGGTCCTTGCCACCACAGCCTGACACCGGGCCGAGGCGCCCGCACGGCACGATGGACCGGAAGGCGCGGCCGAGGTCCGGTCGGCCTGCGAGGGTGTCGTCGACGTCGTCGTCGGCGGGAGCGATCAGGCGGGCGACGAGTTGCGTGGGCGGGGACGGGTTGGCGGCGAGGCCCTCCAGGAGGTCGTTCACGAACCCGTGTTGTCCGGCCGGTGCGCGAAGGGCCGTCGAATTTCGGGGCGTTGGCCGTCGGCGGGCGGGTGGGGTGCGCGGGTTCCGGCCACCGCCGTGGCCGTCAGGAGCGCGGCGAGGGCGACGAGGGCGGTGCCGTGCCAGCCGAGCAGGTTCAGCAGGGGCGCCGCGAGGGCGGTGCCGAGTGCGCCGATCGTGAAGTAGAGGACGAGGTAGACGCTGCTGAGGCTGCCGGAGCGCGCCGGGTCGAGGGCGATGACCCGGCTCTGGTTGGCGGCCTGGGCGGCGAAGCAGCCCGCGTCGAACAGGGCGAGCCCGGCGGCGGTGACCAGGGGCCTGTCCGGGCCGGTGGCCAGGACGGCCGTGCCGGCGGCCGCCGCGAGCAGGGACCCGGTGATCACCGTGCCCGGGCCGTGGCGGTCGGTGAGGCGTCCGGTGAGCGGCAGCGCGGCGAAGCCGAGGAGCCCGGCGAGGCTGTAGAGGCCGATGGACGTGGGGCCGAGGGAGTGCGGCGGCTGCGCGAGGGCGAGCGCGAGGGCGACCCAGACCAGGTTGAACGCGACGTACCAGAGGCCGCCCGCGGCCACCGCGCGCCGCAGTTCGCGATGGCGGCGCAGCAGCGGCGGGAGTGCGGCGAGGGTGGCGCCGTAGCCGGTGCGTGAGCCGGGGCGTTCCCGGGGCAGGAGCAGGGCCGCCGCGAGCGCGCAGGCCAGCGCGAGGGCGGCGGACACCCGCAGCATCGGCCGCCAGCCGAGGAGGTCGGCGAGCGTCCCGCCGACCAGGCGGCTGAGCAGGATCCCGGCGGACAGCCCCGCGGCGACCACGGCGACGCCCCGGCCCCGGCGTCCGGCCGGCGCGTGGCGGCCCGCGATGCTGCCGGCCTGGGCGGCGACACTGGCGGCCGCGCCGATCAGCAGATAGGCGGCCAGCAGCACGGCCGGTCCGGAGGCCGCCGAGGCGAGTCCCAGGGCCGAGGCCAGGGCGACGAGCTGGGCGGCGACCAGACGACGCGGGGCCACATGGTCGGCGAGGGGGAGCAGCAGCGCGAAGCCGGTCATGCAGCCCGCCAGCGCGGCGGTGGGGACCAGGCCGATCACCGCGAGCGGGACGCCGAGGTCCGCGGCGACGGTGGTGAGCGCGGGCTGGAGGGCGTAGTTGTTCGCTATCGCCGTGGCGGCGACGAACGCCAGCAGGAGGGTGCCGCCACCGGTCAGGGGACGCGTCACGGCCGCTCGCCCCGGGCGAGGACGACGACGTAACGGCACTCGGCGTCGGAGGTGTTCGCGAAGACGCGCGGCGCGGGCTCGCCGAGCTCGATGGTGTCGCCCGCGTCGAGTTCGTGCATGGTGTCGCCGTCGTGGAAGGTCAGCCGGCCGTCGAGCACCCACACCACCTGCCGTACGAAGGCGAAGGCCGCGGCCGGGTACGGCACGGCGGCGCCGGCCGGGAGCCGGATCTCGGCGATCTCCGCGGGGAAGCGGGGGCCGCTGATCTGGCGGCGCAGATAGCCGGTGCCGGGGTCGCGCCACTCGGCAGCGTCGCCCAGGCGCCGCACGCCCACCGGGTCCGCCACCTCCTGCGGACGCCCCTCGGCCAGGGCCAGCAGCGAGGCCACGCTGAGCTGGAAGGCGGCCGACAGTTTGCCCAGGACGACCGCCGTGGGGCTGCTCTCGCCGCGCTCGATCCTGCTGATCATGGCCTGGGAGACCCCCGAGGCGTCGGCGAGCCGGGCCAGCGTCCAGCCGCGGCGCTCCCGCTCGGCACGGATGCGGGCGGCGATCTGCCCCACCAGGGGATCTACTATGTTGGACATGATTCCAATATACGAGAGAAGGTGTGCGGTGGAGGTACGTCCGGCGCACCCCGGTGACGGGGAGGCCATCCGCGCGATCCGCAACCACGCGGTCGAGCACTCCACGGCGCTGTGGACGCGGACCCCGCAGTCACCGGCCGAGGCGGAGGTCTGGCTGAAGGCGCACCTGGAGCGCGGCTCGGCGCTCGTCGCGGAGTCGGAGGGCGAGGTGGTCGGCTTCGCGGTGTACGGCCCGTGGCGTGCGCTGGACGGATACCGGCACACCGTCGAGGACTCGGTCTACGTCCGTGAGGGCCGGCACGGCCTCGGCGTCGGCTCGGCGCTGCTGGCCGCTCTCGTCGACTCGGCGCGCGCGGCCGGCCACCATGTGGTGATCGCCGGGATCGAGGCCGAGAACACCGCCTCGATCCGCCTCCACGAGCGCTTCGGCTTCCGGCACGTCGGCACCGTCCCGGAGGTCGGCACCAAGTTCGGCCGCTGGCTCGACCTGACGCTGATGCGACTGCCGCTGTGACCTGAACCCCGGTCCGCGGAAGGGGACATGCCCCCCCGTCGCCCGGGGCGGGACTTGCCCGGGCGGGTCAGAGCGGGTTCTCCAGCACCTGCGCCACCGTCACCTCGCGCGACGCGTGGTGCTTCGGCCACGGCGTCGCCACGTCCCCGACGGCGGACCCGCCCGCCCGGACCGTACGCGTGACCCACTTCGAGTCGGAGAAGTCGGGGCCGTCGAAGGTGAACCTGATCCGGTACTCGACCGGGGCCGGGCCTGGGTTGCGGATCGTGTACTCGGCCGCGAACACCAGCTCTCCCTCGCGGAGTTCGGTGCCGTACCCGTTCACCTCGACCTCCTTCCCGGAGGCCGGGGCGGCGTCCGGCGGGTCACCGGCGCAGCCGGACAGCGCGGCGAGGAGCAGCAGGACGACGGTCGGTGCGGCGACAGGACGCGACATACCTGAGGAGTCTACGGACGGGCCGTCGGGCGGGGGAGCAGTCGCAGGTGCGCGAGACGTGAAGCGGTCGGTGCGGACCGGTTTTCAGCCCGTGCGCGGGTCCGCGGTCAGTCGGTGAGCGCGTCCGCGGTCAGCGCGGCCAGGGTGGCCAGCCGGTCGTGGGACTGGGTGCCGGGCTCCGCGGTCCACACGACCAGCCGCTGCGTCGGGTCGTGGGCGCAGGTGAGAGCGTCCCAGTCGAGGGTGAGGTCGCCGACGACGGCGTGCCTGAGCCGCTTGGAGCCCCCGTTGTCGGAGGCCACCTTGTGCTCGCCCCACCAGCGGTCGAAGTCCTCGTCCGTCCCGCGGAGCTCGGCGACCAGATCCGCCAGCCGCTGGTCCTCGGGACGGCGTCCCGCCTCCCTGCGCAGTACGGCCACGCACACGGCGCCGATGTTCTCGAAGTCCTGGTGCAGGGCGCGCATGGCCGGGTCGCGGAACATCAGCCACGCGTAGTTCCGCCGCTCCGCGGGGAGCAGGGAGAAGTCGGCGAGCAGCGCGGCGCCGAGCGGGTTCCAGGCCAGGATGTCCATGCGCCGGCCCATCACCAGCGCCGGGAGGGTCGTCAGCCCGTCGAGGATCCGCCGCAACTGGGGCTGCGCGGTCTGCGACGCCCGGCCGCCCCCGGGGGGCGCTTCCTGGCCGGCCAGCTCGTGGAGGCGGGAGCGTTCCGCGTCGGTGAGCCGCAGGGCGGCGGCGAGAACGTCCAGTACGGGGGCGGACGCGTGCCGGCGCCCCTGCTCGATGCGGGTGTAGTACTCGGGGCTGATCGACGCCAGCTGCGCCACCTCCTCGCGCCTGAGCCCGTCGGCCGGCCGGCTGCCGTCGGTGTCCGGCAGTCCGACGGCGGCGGGGGTGAGTGCGGCCCGGTGGGCCTTGAGGAAGTCGCCGAGCGGGGTGGGCGGTGCGGTGCTGGGAGTCATGGCGGCACGCTCACAGGAGAAACGAGGTGGCACTCTCACAGGACAAACGGACTAAAACAGCTTAGCCCCGGCTCGCCGTCGTGAAGACAGCAAGCCGGAGCGTGCCTGGGCGGACGGTCCGGGGCGGGTGGCGCCGCAGGCCGCGCGGACGCCGTTCCCTGGTGGGGACGGGCCTGATCGAGTTCCGCGAGTGCGGGTCGGTGTCGGCTGATTGCGCAGTTCCCCGCGCCCCCGGAGCGGTGCCGTGTCGTGGGTACGGAGGGAGGAACATGGCGTGGTCCGGTGCGGGTGACGGCGCCGGCCGGGACGTACGGCCTGGTGCGGGTGACGGCGCCGGCCGGGACGTACGGATCGGTGCGGGCGATGCCCCTGACCGGGCGGCCGTGCGCGGCGTGGGGTCGGCGGCCGCCCGGTCGTCCCTGGTGCTACCCGGCGTATGTCTCGTACTCGGCGACCCGCGGGGTGCCGGAGGCGCCGGTGATCTCGAAGGTGATCTTGCTGAGAGTGGTGGTCGGGACGCTGATGACGCCCGCGCCCGATCCGGTCTTCAGCACGGCGCCGGTGTCGGCGTTGACGACCTTCCATGAGCCGATGCGACCCGTGGCACCGGACGCCTCGCGGATGTCGATCCGGGAGACCGTGGTGGGCGAGCCCCACTTGATCGAGACGGCGCCGGTGGTGCCGGCCGGTGACCAGTACGTGGCGAGGCTGCCGTCACGGACGTTGCCGTAGCTCGTCCCGTCGGCCTTGCTGGAGCCGTCCGAGCCCGCGCCGATGCTGAGGTTGGTCCCCGACGGCCGGGTCGGGGTCGGCGTCGGCGTGGGGCCGGTGGGCGTGGGCGTCGGTGTGGGGGACTGGGGCGTGCAGGAGCCGTCGGAGACCAGCAGTCCCTTTCCGGCCCCCGCCGTCCTGCTCACGACGGACGGGACGCAGTCGGCGGCGTCCAGGCTGTACGCGTACGGGACGGAGACCGTGGTGTTGGACTGCGGGGAGGGGCCCGCCGGATGGTTGTCGGAGCCGGGCCTCGACCAGGTCACGTTGTCGTAGACGTTGCCGCCGACCTGCCAGTAGCCGAGCGCGTCCGTGTAGAACGTGCCCAGGACGTCCTTGGAGTCCTCGAAGTAGTTGTTGTCCACCCTGGCGCGGGCGCCGGCACGGGAGTTGATGCCGGACTCGTTCAGGCTCACGTAGTGGTTGTTGTAGATGTGGGAGACGCCGCCGCGCAGCAGGGGCGTGCGGGAGTCGATGTTCTGGTACAGGTTGTGGTGGTACGTGATGAACCCGTTGCCCAGGTCGCTCTCGCTGGACCCGACGAGGCCGCCGCGCCCGGAGTTGCGCAGGACGCTGTAGGACAGGGTCACGTACTGGGTGTTGTCCTTCATGTCGAACAGGCCGTCGTAGCCCTCCGATTCACCGCCCGAGGCCTCCAGGGTGGTGTGGTCGACCCAGACGTTGCGGACGCCGCTCTCCATACCGATGGCGTCGCCGCCGTTGGACGTGGGGGAGCCGGACTTCTTGACGTTCCGCACGGTCACGTTCTGGATGACGATGTTGCGGGACTCACGTATGTGGATGCCCAGTTGGTCGAAGACCGCACCGGAGCCGACCCCGACGATCGTGACATTGCTGATCTGCTTGAGCTCGATCACGCCGTCGGCGGTGTTGCAGCTGGAGCCGGAGACCTTGCTGGTGTTGGCGTGGTTGATGGTTCCCTCGACCTGGATGACGATCGGGGTGCTGCTGCTGGCGCGGCCGCACAGGGCCGCGTGGATCGCCGTTCCGGTGGTGGCCCGGACCGTCTGGCCGCCCGCGCCGCCGGTGGTACCGCCGTTCTGGGTCGCGTAGCCGGTGGCACCGGCGGTGGCCGCCGACGCCTCGTGCGTCGTCAGGACCGCGCCGGTCGCGGCGGCCAGGGCCAGTGTGGCCAGCGCCGCATGGAGTCGCACTGCGACTGGTCGTCTCATTCTCGCCTGCCCATTCGTCGTCATGCAGGGGGAAGTCCACGTGGATAGAAAGCGCTTGCTCCGGAAGGTAGGGGCTTTGTTTCGGACACGTCAATAGACGTGTACTTGATTTCTGTTCATCGACATGAACTCGAAGAGCTCGCTCGGACGTCACGCTGCCTCGCCCGAACCTGAGCCCCGTGTCGGTGAGTCGGCGGGGACCTGGTGTCAGCGCGTCCGGCGTACGGCCCTGGCCTCCGCGCGTTCCACCGCGCCCCGTCCGTGGGTGTGGACCAGGGCCAGATGGAACAGGGCGGGGGTGACCGGGGCCCAGCGGTGCAGTCGGTCCGGGCGGAGCAGGAGGTCGACCACGTCCGCCGGGCGGAAGGGGACGTACTCCATGCCCTGGTGCTCCCAGCGGTCGGCCACGCCGTGCGAGACGCGGGAGCGCAGGGCGTCGCCGGTGAGTTCCCTCAGGTGCGCGGCGAAGTGGGCGCTCCACTGGCGGCGGCCCACGTCCAGGACGAAGGCCAGCAGGGTGAGACCGTACTCGTGCGGTTCCAGGGAGAGTTCCTCGCGCATACCGCGCCGGGCCACCTCGTGCAGATCGGGTGCGCCCCGCCCGGCCGAGTCGATGTGCCGGGACAGGCCCTCGTTCACGGAGGACCCCCACAGGCCGGGGCCGGAGCGCACGCTGTCCGACCGGCGGCTCACGACGAGCAGATGGTCGGCTGTCACCACGGCCACGTTCACACCGAAGCTGCACTGGAGGAAGGCGGGAGCCTCCAGCGGCCGGTCGGGGTCGAGGTAGCGCTCGCGCGGGGTGGTCCCGTCCGGAAGCCGACGGTCGAGCTGCTGGGCCGCGAGAAAGGTGAAGTAGTCGGTGGGGCGCAGCCGCAGCGTGACGTCCGCGTCCTCCTCCAGTGCCGTCCGCGAGATCTCCAGACCCTCCACGGCGTAGCGCGGGCCGTTCCAGGCGCGCACCCGGGTTCCGGCCGAGTGCGCCGCGCACTCCTCGGCCTCGATCTCCGCCCGCCACGGCACCATGTCCTCCGGGAGGGCGACCTCGCCTTCCAGCACCTGCACCCGGACGGTCTCCGGCGCGATGCCGTGCACCCCGTCGCCCTCGACCACCAAAGCGGGCGTCTGCAACGGCCCGATCGCGAAGGTCGACCAGGAGGCCGCCCCCGAGTCGCCCTGCCGGTACGTCAGGCTGCGCACCCGGGTCGCGGACCGTCGTCTGAACCTGGACCAGGCGTCCTGGAGGGGCTGTTGGAGCAGCGTCGTGCACAGGATGCCCAGCAGCGCGCCGACGGTGCCGTTGACAAGATCGATTCCACTCACGGAGGGGCAGCGTATCGGCCTCGGCGGGGCGGTTGGACAGGAGTGCGGTGAACTGGCGTTCGCTTAGGTTGAGTTCCATGGACACTCCTCGGGACGCCCCGGCCTCCGTGAACCCGCTGCGTGTGCTGCCCCTGGACCGGTTGCGACGCCGTACGAGCGTGAAATGGCGGACCTACCCGGACGACGTACTCCCGCTGTGGGGCGCGGAGACGGACGTGCCGCTCGCCGAGCCCGTCGCGCGGGCGACCACCGAAGCGGTCGCGCTGGGGGACACCGGATATCCGGTCGGCGGCGCGGAGTACGCGGCGGCGCTGGGGGAGTTCGCCAGGAAGCGGTGGGAGTGGGACGGGCTCGCCGTGTTTCGTCCCCCCGGCTGTGTCCGGGCGGCTCGTCTCCGTTCGCATGTGCCCCGGCCGAGGCCCGGCGGATCGCCTCCTTACGCACCTCACCCGCCCCCGGGGCCGGCGCGCTGATCGCGTTTCAGTCGCCCTCGTGGGGGCGCGGACCTGCCCCCGCGTCGCACTCCGAGTCGCGCCGGAGCGCTTTCGCGCGCCCTCAACACCCGTTCTCACCAACAGGGTTGGCCGAGCGCGTCCCCGCTCCCGCGACGCGGCGCCCCAGCGTCGTTGATTCTGCGACAACCCTTTACCGGCTCAATTTCTTGCACTACTTTTCGGCAAGATTCAGCAAGCCTTTTCAGCTCACGGCGTCCCCGGGCGGACGCCGGAGTTTCCCCTGCCTGCCTTCAGGAGCCGCCGTGTCCATCCACCGCCCCCCGCTCCCGCCCCGAAGAAAGCGCTCACTCCTGCCCGCTGCCCTGGTCGCCGCGCTACTGGGACTGTTCGCCGCCCTGCTCCCCGCACTGCCCGCCGCCCCGGCGGCCGCCGCCACGACCGCGGCCGACACCGCGACCGTGTACTACTACACGCCGACCCGGAACTGGCCGGCGTACAACCTGCACTGGGCCCCGGACGGCGGCAGCTGGACGACCGTCCCCGGCACCCGGATGACCGCCGCCTGCACCGACTGGGTCTCGCTGACCGTCGACCTCGGCACGGCCACCACCTGGCAGGCGACCTTCAACAACGGGTCGGGCACCTGGGACAACAACAACGGCGCCAACTACCGCCTCGGTACCGGCACGGTGACCGTGAAGGACGGCGTCGTCGCCCACAGCGACCCGTGCGGCTCGACCGAGCCCCCGCAGGGCAACGCGGCGACCGTCTGGTACTCGACCACGAACGTCGCCTGGCCCACCGTCAACCTGCACTGGGCGCCCACCGGCGGCAGTTGGACCACCGTCCCCGGGGCCGGCATGGAAGCCGCCTGCACCGGCTGGGTGAAGAAGACCGTGGACCTGGGCACCGCCACCACCTGGCAGGCGACCTTCAACAACGGCAACGGCGTCTGGGACAACAACAACGGCGTCAACTACCGGCTCGCACAGGGCAATACACGAGTCAAGGACCGTGTGATCACCGCGAGCACGACCGACCCCTGTGTCACCACGGATCCCGACACCACCGCGCCGACGGCGCCCACGGGCGTGGGCGCGAGCGTCACCGGCACCTCCGCCGTGGTCACCTGGAACGCCGCCGGCGACGACATCGGCGTCACCGGCTACCAGGTCACCCGCACCGGAGGCACCCGCGGCACCTCGGTGACCGACACGAGCTCCACCGTCGAGTCGCAGAGCGGCCTGGAGGCCAACACCCGGTACTGCTGGACCGTGAAGGCCCGCGACGCGGCCGGCAACCTGTCCGGCCCGAGCGACTCCCGGTGCGCCACCACCGGCGACACCCCGCCGCCCGCCCCCTCCGGCAGCCCGCTCGGCGGCGACCCCCGCAAGGACCCCATCTACTTCGTGATGACGGCCCGCTTCAACGACGGTGACAGCTCCAACAACCGCGGCGGCAGCCAGCACACCAAGTCCGGCAACGCCGCGGGCAACGACCCCATGTTCCGGGGCGACTTCAAGGGCCTGGTCCAGAAGCTCGACTACATCAAGGGCCTCGGCTTCTCCGCGATCTGGATCACCCCGGTCGTGCTCAACCGCTCCGACTACGACTACCACGGCTACCACGGCTACGACTTCTACAAGGTCGACCCGCGTCTGGAGTCCGCCGGCGCCTCCTACCAGGACCTGATCGACGCGGCCCACGCCAAGGGCATGAAGATCTACCAGGACGTGGTCTACAACCACTCCTCCCGCTGGGGCGCCAAGGGCCTGTTCACACCCACCGTCTACGGGGTGCGCGACTCCCAGTGGAGCTGGTACTACGACGCGCCCAACTCCGGCTTCGAGTACGACGGCCTGACCGTCGACCCCGTCTCGGGCAAGTCGTACTACAACGGCGATCTGTGGTCCACGGCCGAGCCCAGCGGCAACACCTGCCTCAACTGGGGCAAGCCGACCGGCGGCAGGAGTGCCGAGGGCTACACCCTCTACAACTGCCAGTGGCCGAGCCCCACCTCCAGGATGTTCCCGTCGAAGTACTACCACCAGTGCTGGCTCGGCAACTGGGAGGGCGAGGACTCCCGTTCCTGCTGGCTGCACGAGGACCTGGCCGACTTCAACACCGAGAACGCCGAGGTGCAGAACTACCTGATCGGCGCCTACGACAAGTACATCGACATGGGCGTGGACGGCTTCCGCGTCGACACCGCCGTACACGTGCCCCGCGTCACCTGGAACCGCCGCTTCCTGCCCGCGATCTTCGACCGGGTGACCCGCTCCCACGGCGCCGACAAGGCGAAGGACTTCTTCGTCTTCGGCGAGGTCGCGGCCTTCGTCAACGACAAGTGGAACCACGGCTCGGTGAACCACTCCGCGCAGTTCTTCACCTGGAAGGAGAGCCGGGAGTACACCTCCGACGACGTACAGGCGGCGCTCGACCAGTACAACCACGAGCAGAACCTCGGCCCGGCCGGGCAGCCCACGTCGTCCAACGCCTTCCTGAACGGCAACAGCTACCACACCCCGGACCACAGCCGGTTCAGCGGCATGAACATCATCGACATGCGGATGCACAACAACTTCGGCTACGCGTCCAACGCCTTTAACAACGGCAGGGACTCCGACGACGCCACCAACGACGCCACCTACAACGTCGTCTACGTCGACAGCCACGACTACGGCCCCAACAAGTCGAACACGCGCTACAGCGGCGGCACCGACGCCTGGGCCGAGAACATGTCCCTGATGTGGACCTTCCGCGGCATCCCCACCCTGTACTACGGCTCGGAGACCGAGTTCCAGGCCGGCAAGCAGATCGACTGCGGCCCCAGCTGCCCGCTGGCGGGCACGGGCCGGGCCTACTACGGCGACAAGATCGCCGGCGAGGTCACCGCGAGCGACTTCTCCAAGGTCACCAGCGCCGGTGGAGCCGTGGCCACCACGCTCCAGCAGCCCCTGGTCAGGCACGTGCAGCGGCTCAACCAGATCCGCCGCGCGATTCCCGCACTGCAGATGGGCCAGTACTCCACCGAGGGCGTGAGCGGTGACATGGCCTTCAAGCGCCGGTACACCGCGAACGGTGTCGACAGCTACGCCCTGGTCTCCGTCGGCAACGGCGCCACCTTCTCCGGTGTCCTCAACGGCACCTACAAGGAGGCCGTGACCGGCCAGACCGTCACCGTCACCAACGGCACCCTGAGCGCCCCCGCCTCCGGCAAGGGCAACCTGCGTGTCTACGTGCTCGACCTCGGCGGCGCCAACGCGGCGCCCGGCAAGATCGGCACGGACGGGCCGTACCTGAAGTAGTGTCCGGCGGCCGGGCGGCAGGGCGTGATGCGCTCTGCCGCCCGGTTCCGCACGTCAGCCGTCCGACGGCCGCGCGCACAGGTACGGCCGCGCGAGCAGCAGCCCCGTGGCCGTCAGCACGATGCCGAGGTAGACCGGCGCGAGATGGACGAAGTCGGTGTAGCTGATCGCCCCGTGCACCACCACGGCGGGCAGGAAACCCGCGGCCGCGGCCACGGCCAGGCTCCAGAACACCCAGGCCTCGCCCCGCCGCCAGCCCCACAGGGACACCAGCGTGATCGCCACCGCGGCGGACATCAGGGCGCCCCCGAAGCCCGCCCGGTCATGGGCGACGAACGGCACCAGGCGGTCGTTGACGGCCTCCAGCGCCTGCCCGCTGGTGCCCAGGAAGGTCAGGTCGGTCGGCACGAACACCCCGGTCAGACCGACGACCGAGATCACCGTCCCGCCGACGAACAGCCCCGAGCCGGTGACGATCAGCAGCAGCTGCCCGACCAGCGCCCGCCGCCGCTCCCGCTCCGGCCCCTCGGGCACGGCACGCCAGCGAGGGGTGTGCGGGGCGCGGCGGACCCCGGCCACGAACATCGGGAACAGCACCAGGGCCGTCGCCGTGTGCAGCGGCTCCACGAACCCGGTGGCCAGGAAGTAGAACAGGGTCGGGAAGCCGATCGCCCCCGACACCAGATACGCCTCCCGGGCCCAGGACCAGCCCTGCCGGACGCCGCCCACCGCGAGGCCGGTGTAGAGGGCGCCGATCGACACCATCGTGCCGGCCATGGTGATCCGGTCGTGCTGGATGAAGTGCACCAGATGGTGGTTGGCGGCGTGCAGGTCGTGCACGCTCATACCGAGGTAGTCGCGGTCGTACCAGAGCAGTACGGGGCCCAGGGTGATCGCCGCGGCGCCCAGTCCGGCGACCGTCATGCCCAGTCCGACCAGCAGGCCCCAGATCCAGGCGGGCCAGCGGCGGGGGTCGGGCCCGGCGTCCTTGAGGCCAGGCGCGGGCCCGGTGGGCGTGGCCGCCTCGGTGACCCGGGCGAACCAGCCGGGCCCGGCCGAGACCAGGACCGAGGGCCGTGCGAGCACGACCGCCTCCGGGTCGTCGAGCGCGGCGGCCGCGGAGCTCACCGACGGGTCGGACACCCGGAGCAGACGCGGGTCGTCGTCGCCGGTGAAGCCGTCGACGTGCGGTGCGAGCGCGGCCCGGGCCCGCGGGTCCGCCGTGCGGACGACCAGCGGTATCGCCCGGCCTGCCGCGGCCCGCCGTACGGTCCCGGCGTCGGCCGCCGTGACCGGCCCGACCTCCACGACACCGGCCCCGAGCGGCGCCATCGCACGGACGGTCTCGTGGGCGAGCGCGGGCGGCACGCTGACACCGAGCCGGACCGCCACGGGCACACCCGCGACCTCACCGGCGAGCCGCCGGGGCGGATGGCGGTGGCCGAACCCCCGCGCGATCAGCCGCGCGCCGCCCGGGCGGGAGCCGATCGAGGCGAGCAGCCGCAGGGCCGTGCGCTGCGAACGCCGCTCGCCGAGCAGGGCGGCGGCCGCGCCGCGCAGGGGGTGATACGTCCAGTCCGGCATCAGTGTCTCTCGTTCTCGGTCACCGGTCCGCCGGGCGCCTGCCAGCCCAGCACCGGGGTCATGGAGCGCAGCGTCGCCCGCACCGGGGTGAGCCGGGCGGCCGTGTCGCGCAGCAGCGCCGCGGGCGGCCACGCCAACTGGCCGACCGTGCCCAGCCGGGCCGAGCGCCGTGCCACGGCCTGCGCCCGCGGGCGGCGTACCAGGTCGTAGGCGCGCAGCGCGGCGGTGGTGTCCGGGTGCGTGTCCAGGCAGTGGGCGAGGGTGACCGCGTCCTCCAGCGCCTGGCACGCGCCCTGGCCCAGGTTGGGCGTCATCGCGTGGGCCGCGTCGCCCAGCAGCGCGATGCGGCCGCCCACGAAGGTGTCCAGCGGCGGCAGTTCGTACAGATCGTGACGGAGTACCACGTCCGCGGGGACGGCGGCGAGCAGCGCGGGGACGGGGTCCGGCCAGGCCCCGAACCGGCGCAGCACCTCGGCGTACTCGGAGGAACCGGTGGGTGTGCCCTCCGGAAGGGTCGCGGTGCCGAAGCAGTACATGCGCCCGCCCGGCAGCGCCGTGTAGCCGAAGCGTTCGCCGCGGCCCCAGGTGGCGGCACCCTCGACGGGCGGTCCGGGGAGGGGTTCGGTGACCATGCGCCAGGCGGTGTAACCGGCGTACCGCGGGCCGGGCGCGTCCGGCAGGAGGGCGCGGCGGACCGCGCTGCGCAGCCCGTCGGCTCCCACGACCAGGCCGGAGCGGGACGTGCCGCCCCGGTGCTCGACGACGACCTGGGGCCCGTCCTCGTGGACGGCCGACACCTCGCTGCCCGGCCGCAGGCACTCGGCGGGCAGCGCCTCGGCGAGCGCGCGGAGCAGGTCCGCGCGGTGCAGGACGGCCAGGGGGTGGCCGAAGCGCCGTTCCAGCTCGGTGTTGTCCGTACGGGACAGCCAGCGGCCCCGCCGGTCGCGTACGCCGCCCCCGGTCTCCACCGCGCCCAGGGCCCGGACCCGTTCGGCCAGCCCGAGCGCGCCCAGCGCGCGGAAGGCGTTCGGCCACAGGGAGATGCCCGCACCGATCTCGGTGAACTCCGGCGCGCGTTCGAGGACTTCGACGCGCCAGCCCCTTCGGTGCAGGGCGACGGCCGCGGCGAGGCCGCCGATCCCGCCGCCGACGACGGTCGCGGCGCGCTGCGGCATGGTTCCTCGCTCTGCTTCGGGGCCCCCGGCCCGGATGTCGGTCGGTGAGCCGCCCGCCCGGAGTGCGCTCACGCGCGCGTCCGGTCGAGCGGCGTCCCATGGCAACACGCTGAAACACGCATGTCAAAGCGCGGTGAGGGGTGCCGCGCGCCGACGACCGGTCCGGTGAGCGGGCCGGTGGAGTTCCCGTGGTCCGGTGCCGTTCTCGTGGTCCGGTGGGGTTCTCGTGGTACGGGGCATGCCGTGCCACGCGTCAGCGCCGGTACGCCGTCGCCGCGACGGCCGGCAGCAGGGCGAGGGCGAGCACGCCGCCGGTGAGGGCGAGGACGGGGTAGCTGCCGACGGCGACCAGGAAACCGGAGGCCATGCCGCCGGTGGCCCCGGCGACGGCGATGGACACGTCGACCACGCCCTGCGTCCGGGCGCGGTTGGCCAGCGGCACCGCGTCGGTGATGATCGCGGTGCCGGACACCAGCCCCAGGTTCCAGCCGAGTCCGAGCAGGGCCAGGGCCAGGGTGAGCAGCGCCAGCGAGTCGGCCGGTGCCATGGCGGCGAGGACACCGGCGGCCAGCAGGGTGAGGCCGGACGCGGCGGCGATCCGCAGCCGGCCGTACCGGTCGACGAGCCAGCCGGTGAGCGGCGAGGGCAGGTACATGGCGCCGATGTGGATCGCGATCACCAGGCCGGAGGCGGCCGTGCCGTGGCCGTGCTCGGCCATGTGGATCGGCGTCATCGTCATGATCGCGACCATCACCAGCTGGGTCAGCACCATGACGAGCCCGCCGAGCGCCACACCGCCCCGGCCGTCGGGCTCCGACACGGTGGAGGCCTTCGCGGTGCCCCCCGCGCCGCCGGCGGGTTCGGCGGCGGCCACGGCGCGGGCCGTCAGCAGCGGGTCCGGCCGCAGCCAGACCGCCAGCACCAGCGCGGCCAGGGCGTAGGCGGCGCCGGACAGCAGGAAGGGCCCGGCCAGCCGGGGGATGCCCAGGGGTTCGGCGAAGTCGCCCATGGGGGCTGCCAGGTTGGGGCCCGCGACACCGCCGAGGGTGGTGGCGACCAGGACGCGGGACAGGGCACGGGCGCGATGGTCGGGGCGGGCGAGGTCGGCCCCGGCGTACCGGGCCTGGAGGTTGGTGGCGGTGCCGGCGCCGTACACGAACAGGGCGACGAACAGGAGCACCGGGCTGTCCAGCACGGCGGCCGCGATCACCAGCCCGCTGCCGACGGCCCCGGCGAGATACCCGGCGGCGAGGCCGGGGCGGCGGCCGTGTGACTGGGAGACCCGGCCGATCGTGACGGCGGTCAGCGCGGAGCCGGCGGTGAACAGGGCGCTGGGCAGTCCCGCCAGGCTCGTGGTGCCGAGCATGTCCTGGGCCAGCAGGGCCCCCACGGTGACACCGGCCGCGAGACCGGCACCGCTGAGGACCTGGGAGGCGACGAGCACCCGCAGGATGCGGCGCTGCGCCCGGTCGGCGTCGGGGACGTCGGATATGAGGCCGCCTCGGGTGCCGGCGGCCGGTACGGGTCTGGTCATGCGCCCTTCCGGGTGGCTGGGTGCGCGGGCCCGACGGGTGCGGGTGGCGCCGGTACGGTGCTGGCGGGACGGTGCGCGTGCTCCCGCGGGCAGCGGGACGGCCTCCCGGGACGGTGCGCGCGGTCCCGCGGGAAGCGGGAGGGCCTCCGGGGCGCTGGGCTCACGCCGAGTCCCCTTCGTCTACGGGCAGTTCGGCCAGGCGCCACTCCAGCATCCCGTCGTTCAGACGGATCGCGCGGCGGCCGTGGCCGGTCAGCAGGCGTACCGCTTCATGGGCCAGTACGCAGTACTCGCCGCGGCAGTAGACGACGATCTCCGTCTCCTCGGGCAACTCGCCGATCCGGTCGGCCAGTTCCCCGACCGGGATGGAGCGGGCGCCGGGGATGTGCCCGGCCCGGTACTCCTCGGCCGGCCGTACGTCCAGCAGCACCACGTCCCCCGCCGCCACCCGGGCGCGCAGCTCCTCGCGGCCGACCTCCGGCGCCTCGTCCTCGCCGAGGTAGGCGTCCCGGGCCGCGGGCACGGCGGACTGGTGGGCCTCGGCGACCTTGCGCAGCAGCGCGAACAGCTGGGCCACGTCCTCACCGGCGAGCCGGTAGTGGATGCGTACGCCCTCGCGGCGGGTGGCGACGAAGCCGGCCTGCTTGAGGGTCTGGAGATGCGCGGAGGCGGTGGTCAGGTTCAGCCCCGCCGCCTTGGCCAGGGCGTCGACCGTGCGCTCGCCCTGGGCCAGCAGATCGAGCAGTTCCAGGCGCTTTCCGCTGGCCAGGGCCTTGCCGCTGGCCGCGAACGCGTCATAGAGCCGTGCCTTCGAGTCGGTCGGGGTGTCCTTCACCATGCCATCCTCCATAAATCCATGGAATAGTGTAGATGAGACGGCGTGACGAGGCGGGCTGGTGGCTCACCTCTCCGGCCCCTCCCTGCCGGCCCGCCCGACACGCGCACCGGATCGTCGTGGGGACATGTGCCGCGTACGACCCCGCCGCCTCCCCGGACGGCCTGCGCGGCTCCGAGGGCACCTTCTCGCTCTGCAGCTTGCACTCGACGAGGAGGACGGGCGCGCGCAGGGCATGTCGGGCGGATCCCCGTCCCCCGGGCGGCGTCAGCCTCTGTCAGCGCGCGGGCGTGCCCCGCGGACCGCTTACTAGCGTGTCGCCCGCCCGCCGCCGCAGAGCCGAATGGGGACCCAGACATGGACAGCACGGCCGGTCCGACCGCCCTCGTCACCGGAGCCTCCTCCGGACTCGGCAGCGAGTTCGCGGTCCAGCTCGCCGCCCGGGGCCACGACGTGATCCTGCTCGCCCGCTCCCGTGACCGGCTGGAGTCGCTCGCCGAGCGGATCGGCGCCGTGCACGGCGTCAAGGCGCACGTGCTCGTGGCGGACCTGTCCCGGGCCGACGCGGGCCGGCGGGTCGCCGAGGAACTCGCCGAGCGCGGACTCCGGGTGGACGTCCTCATCAACAACGCCGGGTTCGGCACCACCGGCCGCTTCGAGGAGATCGACCCGGACCGCGACCACGACCAGCTGATGGTGAACGTGGTCGCGCTCGTCGACCTCACCCACGCCGTCCTGCCCGGCATGCTCGCGCGGGGCGGCGGCAGGGTACTCAACGTCGGCTCCACCGCCGGGTACCAGCCGAGCCCGTACCTCGCGGTGTACAGCGCCGGCAAGACCTTCGTGCTCAACTTCTCGCTCGCGCTGCGCCAGGAGCTCCGCGGGCGCGGCGTCCATGTCACCGCCCTGTGCCCGGGGCCGGTGGAGACCCGGTTCTTCGAGGTGATCGGCACCCGCAACGCCGCCGTCGTGGGCCGGTTCACCACCCCGGAGCCCGTGGTGCGGGCCGGGCTGCGGGCGCTGGAACGCAACCGGGCCTACGTCACTCCGGGGGCGGGCAACGCGTTCATGGCCCACTTCAACCCGCGCCGCCCGCGCAACCTGGTCGCCTGGGTGGGGGAGCGCATCTGCCGCAAGGCGCTGGAGCCCGAGCGGGACCGGCCCGCCGCGGTGCGCGACGGCGCCACGGCCTGAACGGCTGCCCGCCGACCAGGCCGATGCCGTGCGCCGCTCAGCCGAAACGTCCCGGCGACAGGAACTCCACCGCCGTACCCGGGCGTTCGCCCCGCACCAGGTCCGCCACCGCCTCACCGGCGCCCGGTGCGTGGGCCGGACCGTGGGACCCGGCGCCGGTTGCCAGCAGGATGCGCGTGTCGTCGCCGACGGCCCCGAGCAGCGGCAGCCCGTCCGGGGTACGCGTCCGGGTGCTCACCGTGATCCGCGACGGCGGGCTCTGCAGCCCCGGCACCTTCGCGGGCAGCAGCCTGGCCACGTCCTGCCAGTCGTCCGGCGTCACCGAACGGTCGGTGTCCTCCGGGTCCAGCGGCTTCGGCGTCAGCCGCAGATCCTCCAGACCGAGCCGGACACCGTACCCGCCCTCCTCGCCGCTGCCCCACAGCACCCGGGCGTCGTCCAGCTCGCGCCGGAACGCCGGGAACACCTCCAGGTCGAAGCTGCCGTCCGGCTCGATCGGCCGGAACCGGGTGAACGGCGCCCGCACGGTCGCGAGGGGCAGCCCGGACAGCGCCGCCGGCAGCCACGAGCCGGCCGCCACCACCAGGTGGCGCACCTTCACCAGCCGCTGAGGAGTCCGCAGATGAACGCCCCCGGTCACCACCTCCGCCTGGAGCACCCGGGTGTCCGGATACAGCCGGGCGCCCGCGTCGCGTGCCTGCGCCACCATGGACCGCACGGCCCGCTCCGCGTGCACCAGACCCGCACCCGGATCCCACACGCCCGTGTGATGACCGGGCACACCGGTGTGCCTCGGGTACTGCATGCGCAGCGCGTTCGCGGTGAACGTGCGCACCTTCAGGCCGTGCGCGTGGGCCGCCCGCAGCGCGCCGCCGGCGACAGGCCCGGCCTCCGGGCCGATCGACAGACCACCGCACGGCTGGAACACCCGGTCCCCGCGCGCCCCGTCCAGCTCCGTCCACAGCTCGCGCGAGCGCACGGCCAGCGGGACGAGGCCGGGGTGCTCCGCGCAGGCAAGCCGGAACATGTGCGGGCCGCCGTGCGACGAGCCGAGCGCGTGACCGGGCGTGCGGCGCTCGAATCCGAGGACGTCCACCCCCCGCACCGCCAGCCGCCACAGCGCCGCCGCGCCCCACGCGCCGAGCCCCACGACCGCGGCTTCGGCATCCCATCGAGGCATGCCACCAACTCCCTTCATAGCGGGGTGAGTTCCGCATCAGCGGACCATGAGCGGCCCGGACCGGGCGTGAGTGCGCACCACTCACACATGGCCGCCCACCACGGGCGGGGGCGCCCGCACACAGGCCCGCACCGGCCCCGCGGCCGTACGGCTTTGGAGTACCTGAGCACTCATGCACCCACCCCCTCCCGCGTGATGACCTCAAGGTGTCGCTCGGTGCGACCCGTGACACCGGTGGAGGTTTGGATGCAGTTCCGGGTACTGGGGACCCCTGGGATCTACGACGACACCAGGCGGTGCGGCGTACGGCTGACGAGTCCCAAACAGCGCGTCCTGCTGGGCGCGTTGCTGGTGCGCACGGGAACGCCGGTGCCGACCGACGAGCTGATCCGCGAGCTGTGGGGCGAGGACGCGCCCGAGAAGGCCGGCAACGCCCTTCAGGCGCACGTGTCACGGCTGCGCCAGCACCTCGTCGAGGCCGAACCGGCGCGGGCCAACTCGCCCCGCCTGGTGGCCCGGGGAGCCGGCTATGTGCTCCAGGCGCGCCCCGACGAACTGGACAGCGTCCGGTTCCGGCTCCAGGTCACCCGCGCCCGCCGCCAGCTGGAGAACGACCCGGGCGGCGCGTCCGTACTGCTGCGCCGGGCCCTGTCGCTGTGGCGCGGCCCCGCGCTCGACGGGGGTCCGCACGGGCCGCTGTGCGCGCCCGCCGCCGCCCGCCTCGAGGAGGAGCGGATGCTGGCGCTGGAGGACCTGTGCGACGCCTCGCTGCGCATGGGCGAGCACCAGCGGGTCGTGGCCCGCCTCGAGGAACTGGTGGCCGCCCACCCGCTGCGCCGCCGCCTCCGTGAGCAGCTCGCCCTCGCCCTCCAGCGCTGCGGCCGCCCCACCGAGGCACGCGCGGTCCAGGACTCCCCGTACCGGGGCGCCGAGCACGCGGGCCTCGGCTCCCGCGCGGTCCTGCCCGGCAATGTGCGCCTGCTCAGCCAGGCGGCCGCCGGCCGGTCCACCGCCGCCCCCCTCGCGCACCCGGCGGCCCCCGAGGCGTCCGCGGCACCGGAGGAGCCGGGCCACGAACTGCTGCGGCTGCGGATGCGGGTGGAGGAACTGACCTCCCAGCAGCGGATGCTGCGCTCGGAGATGGACCGCCTGCTGACGCTCCTGGAGGCCCGCACCGGCGCACGCGACCGGGACTCCGCCTGACCCGTCCGGCCCCGCGCCGGAACACGACCCGGCCGCGGGCCCGCCGCCCGGGGCACCTCGCACAGTCAGAAAGGGAAGACTTCATGGCCGTACTGCACACCACCCTGCGAGGCGGTGGCACACCGGATCAGGTGTGGTCCGTGCTCCGGGAGATCGCGACGTACCCGGAGTTCATGGACGGCGTCAACGAGGTGACCGTCACCGGGGAGGACGGCGACAAGCGCACCAGCAGCTGGATCGTGGAGCTCAAGGGCTCCGAGATGGAGTGGGACCAGGAGGACGTCCTGGACCCCGCCGCCCGCCGCTTCGCGTTCCGGCAGACCGACGGCGACCTCGCCCACTACGAGGGCTACTGGCAGGTCCACGAGGACGCCGAGGGCACCGCGCTGGAGCTCAACGTGGAGTTCGACGTCGGTCTGCCGATGGTGGAGGAGATGATCCACCCCGCCGTGGCCAGGGCACTGGAGAGCTACCAGCAGGGCATCGTCGACCGGAGCCGGGAGGCCTGACGGACATGAGCGCTTTGCCTGCGGCCGACGCCAAGGAGACCTTCCGTCGCGTCAAGCGCCACTTCTCGCCCGCCCTCGCCGTCGCCGGGAAGTTCACCGGCCAGGGCGCGGTCGAGGCCTTCGCCGAGCACTGCCGTGTCGTCCTGTCCGACGGGCGCTCGGTGCTGGACTTCGGCAGCTACGCGGTCGCCCTGCTCGGCCACCGCCACCCGGACGTCGTGGCGGCCGTGCGCGACCGGCTCGACGTGATGACCACCTCCACCCGGACCGTGCAGAGCCCGGTGCCGCCGCTGGCCGCGCAGACGCTGACCGAGTACCTCGGCGGCGGCCTGGACCGCGTGTTCTTCGGCTGCGGCGGTGCCGACGCCGTCGAGGTGTCCGTCAAGCTCGCCCGCATGGCCACCGGCCGGATGACCGTGGTCGCGGTGCAGGGGGCGTTCCACGGCAAGACCCTCGGCGCGCTCGCGCTGACCGACAACCCCCGCTTCAAGAAGGGCATCGAGCCCCTTCTCCAGGGTGTCGTCCACGTCTCGCCGGACGACCCGGAGGCCGTGGCGAACGCCGTGCGCGAGCACGACGTCGCCGCGGTGATCTTCGAGCCGGTGCAGGCCGAGAACGGCGTACGCCTGCTCGACGAGGCCGTCCTCGCCCGCTGGTGCGAGGACGCGCACGCGGCCGGCGCGCTGGTCATCGCGGACGAGATCCAGGTCGGCCTGCGCCGCTGCGGCCCGCGCTCGGTCGCGCTGGACGCCGGGCTGCCGGTGGACGCCGTCCTGCTCGGCAAGCCGCTCGGCGGCGGAGTCGTGCCGGTCTCGGCCGCCGTGTGCAACGACAAGCTGTACGCGCCCCTGCTGTCCGACCCGCTGCTGCACACCGCCACCTTCAGCGGTCACCCGCTGGGCACCGCGGTGATCCCGGTGGCGCTGGAGGCCATCGAGCGGCAGGCGGGCAACGGCGAACGCGTCGAGTCGGCGCTGCGCGAGGGCCTCGAGGCGCTGCGCGAGCAGTACCCCGACGCGCTGGTCGAGGTGCGCGGGCGCGGTCTGCTGTGGGGCATGGACTTCCGCTCCCCGGAGATGGCCGGCGAGGTGCTGACCGGGCTCGCGCAGCTCGGTCTCGTGGTGTCGCCGTGCATCAGCCGGCCCACCACCATCCGGCTGCTGCCGCCGATCGTCGCCGGCGACCAGGAGATCAAGGAGGCGCTGTCGCTGCTCGGTGAGGCGGTCGCCCGCGCAGCCGCGATCTGACGCCCCGGACCCGTCCCGCCACCGGCCGCCCGCGGCACGCGGCCCGGACGGGCCCGGCGAACACCCGACACATGCCTGCCCGCCCGGCGGACAGGTCCAGCGCCCCGCACTCCGCCCGTCGCCCGCCCCCGGCCGCGACGGGCGGAGCCCTGCGCGCCCGGCACCGGACGCGCACGCCGCTCCCGGCGACCCGGCCGGGAGCCGGAACGCCATCCGGAAGGAACGGAAACACACCATGACTTCGACGACACTCAAAGGCGTCGCCGAGGAGTTCGACGCCGACACCGTGCTGGCCGACGACATCACCGGCTACGACGCGCCCGCGCCGCAGGACGTGTCCGAGGTCCTGCTCACCGGCGCGACCGGCTTCCTCGGCGCGTTCCTGCTGCGCGACCTGCTGGAGCGCGGCCTCGTCGTGCACTGCCTCGTCCGGGGCAAGGACGCGGAGACCGCCCGCACCCGGCTCACCGCCAACCTGGAGCGCTACGACCTCCTGGAGGGCCTGCGCCCCGGCCTGGACCGTGTCCGGGTGCACACCGGGGACGTGGCCCAGCCGCGTCTGGGCATGACCGACGAGGCCCACGCCGCCCTCGCCGCCCGGGTCGACGCCGTCTACCACGCCGCCGCCAAGGTCAACTTCCTCACCGTCTACAAGTGGCTGCGCAAGGCCACCGTGGACGCCACCCACGAGGTCCTGCGGTTCTCGCAGGCCGCCCGCGCCACCCTGCACCACGTCTCCACCACGGGTGTGTTCCTGCCCGCCGAGGACGGCACCCCGCGCGGCGAACTCGGCCGCACCGGCCCGCCGGAGGACCTCGCCCTCGGCTACACCAAGAGCAAGTGGGTCTCCGAGCAACTGGTGCTCCAGGCCCGGCGCCGCGGCGTGCCCGTCACCATCCACCGGCCCGGCCAGGTCTGGGGCGACTCGCGCAGCGGCGCGTGCCAGCCCAACGACTTCGTCTGGCGGTTCATGAAGGGCGCCATCCAGACCGGTGTGTACCCGCGCCGGTTCCGGCTGCGCATGAACATGGTGCCGATCGACTACGTCAGCGCCGCCATCGTCGCCCTGTCCCGCGACCCCGAGGCACTCGGCGGTGTCTACCACCAGGTCAGCCCCCGCTCCCTGGACGCCGACGAACTGCTCGGCCTGCTGCGCCGCGCGGGGTACGACCTCAAGGAGACCAGCACACTGCGCTGGATGAAGGCCGTCGCCGCGGACGTGAACAACTCCATGCTGCCGCTGATGCGGGTCCTGGTGGACACCGAGAAGACCGAACTCGCCGAGTTCGCCGACGAGCTCACCCGTGAGCGGCTCAAGGGCACGGACGTGACCTGCCCGGACATCGACGACCGGGTGTTCGCCGCCTACGTCGGCTACTTCGTGCGCAACGGGATGCTGCCCGCCCCGACGGGCCGCTGACCCGCCCGACGAGCGACCGGAGCCGCCGGCTGACAGGGGGTCAGCCGGCGGCTCCGCTGCGGCGGCGCGGGTCAGGTCGTACGGCCCGGCCCGGCCTGACGGGGCGAGGGGGCGTAGGCACGGGCCCCCTCCGGACGGGACAGCAGCGACAGCGGCCCGCCCAGCAGCATGGCCGCCTCGGTGGTGTGCCGGCGCGGCGGTGCCGCATCGCCGCCGGACTGCCAGGAACGCTGCCGGGGCAGGGCCGGAGCGCCCTCCGACAGCAGCGACGCGCCCTGGAGTCCCCGCAGCAGATGACTGCGGGCGGTGATGCCGAGCTTGTGGTAGATGCGGTGCAGATGGTTCTCCACCGTGCGCACGGAGACCACCAGACGCCCGGCGATGTCCCGGTTGGACAGCCCCGTGGCGGCCAGCGCGGCGACCTCCCGCTCCCGTGGGGTGAGCGGGGCGAGATCCTGCTGGCGGGGGCTCTCCGGGGTCAGCCACGGAGGCAGTACCGCGCTCGGCGCGCGCAGCAGCTCCGTGCAGGCGGCCGTGGCCTCGCGGCCCTTGCGCCGCTGGCCCGCGGTCTTGAAGGCCCGGGCGGCCTGTGCCGCGGCCTCCGCGGCCAGCGGCAGCGCGCCCATGTCGCGCAGCCGCTCGGAGACCCGGTGCAGGGCCGCCCCGTCCGACTCCGCGAGCGCCCGGATGTGGTCGCCGATCACCTCCACGATCCCGCCCGCGCGCCGGGCCACCTCCAGCAGACCGAGGTCGGGACGGCGTACGGCGGCGCCCTCGGTGACGCGGGCCGCGAGGTGCAGGGCGAACACGGCCCGCACGACACGGCCGGCCTCCCTGGCCCGCTCGGCCACCGCCAGCGCCTGGGCCACGGCGCCGGTCCGGTCGCCGGAGTGGGCGCGGACCAGGGCGTGCTCGTAGGCGATCTCGTCCTCGGCGACGGGGGAGGGCACCGCGCCGCCGCGGGCCGCACGGATCTCCACCAGGGTGCGCAGCGCCTCCGCGCAGCGGCCCGACTCGGCGAGCGCGCCCGCGAGCTGGGCCAGCGGCCAGGCCTGCGCGGTGGGGTACTCCAGCGGCGCCTCCGCGGCGATGGTCTGCCGCAGCAGCGTGACCGCCTGCTCGGGCCGGCCGAGCAGCCGCAGCACCCGGGCGTGGTCGAGCACGCTCTGCATCATCATGGGCCGGCTGTCGAACAGGTCGCGGTGCATGGTGTCGAGCGCGTCGGCGGCGCCGCGCAGATGGCCGAGCAGGTAGGAGCAACGCGCGGAGACCGCGCCGGTGATGAGCCGGGCGTCGACGTCCCAGTCCGCCGAGACCTCCTGGTAGCGCCGCACGAGCGCCAGCGCGCCCGCCGGGTCGCCCACCTCGGCACGGGCGAACGCCACGGTGGGCAGCAGCACGGGAGCCACGGCGACATCGGCGGGATCCGGTGCCCCGAGCACCTCCTCCCCGATGGCGACGGCCTCCTGGAGCCGGTCGGAGAGTACGGCGATGACCGCCCGGCTGGCGTCCAGGACACCGGCGTTGCCCGGACCCACGGCGGCGACGGCGTGGGTGAGGACCGCCTCGGCGTCGGCGATGCGGCGCAGGGACCAGGCCATGTTGATGACCCGGGTGTGCACGGCGCTGACGTACTCGTCGAGCGGCAGGGGCACGTCGGTCCCCATGCCCGCCGCCAGCACCTGGTCGGCGTCCTCGAACGCCCCCTTGCCGACCAGCACCTGGCCCAGCAGCAGGGCGGCGCGGATACGGTCCCTCGCCCCTGCCGGGCCCAGCGCGCTCGCTCGTGTCACGAGACGGCGTACGAGGGCGGCGTGTCCCGCGGAGTCGGGGAGCGGGGCGTGGAAGGAGGAGTCGGCGTCCGAGGGGGAGTCCTGGAGGCCGACCAGGCACAGTCGCTCGGCCAGGGGGAAGTCCCGGCGGCGGATCGCGGTGCGGGCCGCGGCGAGCAGCTGCTCGTGCGGGGGGACCAGACCGGACTCCAGGCGCAGCGAGATGATGCGCAGCACGTCCTCCTCACGGCGGGTTCCGGTGCGTTCGAGCGCGTCGGCGAGCTCGCGGCGCAGCCGCTGCGCGGTCAGGTCCGACATCCCGGAGGCCACCACCGCGCGGCTGAGCGGCACCGCGAGGCGCAGGCTCACCCGGGCCCGGCTGCGCTCGACGCGCACGATGCCGCGCAGGTCGAGCGACTCGGCGGCCTTGGCCAGTCCGAAGGAGGTGACGATCTCCGCCTCCAGCGGCTCGGCCAGGGCGAGCATGTGGACCAGTTCGTTCTCCTCGGCGTCGAGGCCGCGCAGCCCCACCCGGACGACGTCCGCGAGACGCCGGCCCGGCGCGCCGGTCAGGCCCAGCCAGCTCCAGGTGCCGTCGACGCAGCGCAGTGAGCCGTCCTCCAGTGCGTGCTCGACGAGTTCACGGAGCATCAGGGCGTTGCCGTGGGTGGTGCTCCACAGCCGTTCCAGGGTGAAGGTGTCGACATGGCCGCCGAGCCGGGCGTGCAGCACGGAGTCCAGGGCGGTGGAGTCGAACGGCGCCACCTCGATGCGGTCGACGAGCCGCTCGACCCACAGCCGGTCGAGGCCGGCCGGGGCCGGGGCGTCGTGCCGGGCCGTGGCCAGCACTCCCAGCCGGCCGGCCGCCACCAGCCGGTGCAGCCGGTCGCTGGAGGCCGGGTCGGCCAGGTGGGCGTCGTCGATGCCCACGATGGGATGGTCGGAGTGCGCGGTGCCCCGGGTGGTCGGTTCCATGAACTCGAGGCATTCGGCGAGGGAGCCGAACCCGCGAGCCCTGGTGCCGCTGTTCCAGCTGGCCCCGCCGACCGAGAGGACGGTCCGCCCCTCGTCGGCGGCCCTGCGCAGCGCGTTGGCCAGCAGGCTGCTCTTGCCGACCCCGGCCGGGCCGACGAGCAGTGCTCCGCCGCCGCGTACCAGGGCCTGGTGGATCGAGTCGAGCTCCTTTTCTCTAGCCGCTATTCGCCAGTGATTGGCATCATCCGTTGACATCTGATTTCAAGCCCCCGCTCGAAACAGTACTGTGCGGTGAATTCTTGGAAGCTACCCGGCGGTTGAGGCGACGACTGGACCCCTTTTTGTTAAGGGATGAACTTTTCAAGCCTTGCTGCATTCTTGCTCGAACAGCCTATGCGCCTCGGGAAAAGCCAATCTTGATTCCTTTCGACGACCGCTGGAACCGTAGATGCGCCTGATGAAGGGCGGGGCGGCCGACGAATACCGGAAGCCGAGCGGCAACTCGAACCGGCAATCCCGTGTCCGCCGGGTGACAACCCGGTGGTGATGTGCGGGTGGTTCCGGTCCACCGGCGGACTCGTGTCGACATCCGCCGGTGAGTTTCGGTCAGTTGCTCCGATGTGTTTCGGTCAGTTCATTCACGGTTCCCCCTCAGGCCCTCTCACGGGCGAGCCGCCAGTCGCCGGCCCGGCTGCGCCCGGCCCAGAACGAGGCGTACCGGCCGTCCCGTTCGAGCAGTGCGTCGTGCGAGCCGCTCTCGGTGATCCGGCCCTCGTCGAGGAACAGGATCTGGTCGGCCGCGGCGACCGTGCGCAGCCGGTGCGCGATCACCAGCAGGGTCCGCCCCGCGGTCAGCGCGGTCAGGGCCTCCTGGACGGCCAGTTCGTTCTCCGGGTCGAGCGCGGAGGTCGCCTCGTCCAGCAGCACGATCGGGGCGTCCTTGAGGATGGCGCGCGCGATGGACACGCGCTGGCGCTCGCCGCCGGACAGCAGCGCGCCGCCCTCGCCGACGGTCGCCTCCCAGCCCTCGGGGAGCCGGTGCACGATCTCGTCCACCCGGGCCAGCCGGGCCGCCGCGCGGACCTCGGCGTCACTCGCCCCGGGCCGCCCGAGGCGGATGTTCTCCAGGATCGTGCCCTGGAAGAGGTACACGTCCTGGAAGACCACGGAGATCCGGGACATCAGCTCCTCCGGCTCGATCTCGCGCACGTCCACACCGCCGATCCGCACGGTGCCGGAGTCGACGTCCCAGAACCGGGGGATCAGCTTGCCGACGGTGGTCTTGCCGGACCCGGAAGGGCCGACCAGCGCGGTCATCGTCCCCTCCGGCAGGGTCATGTTCACACCCTTCAGCACGGGACGGTCGCCGTAGCCGAAGCGGACGTCGTCGAAGGAGACCGTGTTGTCGGCCGGCACCCTCGGCCGCTCGGGCCGCGGCAGGGTGGGCTCGGCGAGCAGCTCGGCGACCTGCTCCAGCGCGTGGCGCGCCGAGCGCAGGGCCGAGCCGAGCACCGCGGTCTCCGCCAGCGGTTCGGTGAACCGGACGGCGAGCACCAGGACCGCCAGCAGCCGGGCCGCGTCCAGGTCGCCGTCCAGCGCCAGATAGGTGCCGGTGACCAGGACCACGGTGAACGCCGCCTGGATCACCAGGGCGAAGCCGACCAGACCGGGCACACCGGTGACCAGCGAACGCCGTGAGGCCTCCGCCTGGGTGCGCAGCGCGTCGCCCAGCCGCCCCGACTCCGGAGCCCCGCCGCGGCCGAACACCCGCAGCACGGGCTGGAGCTGGGCGTACTCCACCACCCGGCCGCCGGTCTCGGCCTGCGCCGCGTGCCGGATCTCGTCGGCGGTGCCCGTCAGCCGGGTGCTCCACCGGTAGACCAGCACGATGACCGGCACGGTCAGCGTCGCCGCCAGCGCCAGCCGCCAGTCGAACAGGTACATCGCGGCGACCACCGTCAGCGGGGTCACATAGCTGGTCACCAGCGGGCGCAGCAGATGCGCGGGCACGCCCATGATGTCCATGACGTTCTTCGTGGCCAGCTGCCCGAGCCGGCCCACCTGCTCCGGCGCGAACCAGCCGAGCGGCAGCTCCGCCACCCGGTCGCCGATGCGGTGGTGCAGGCTCCGCGAGAGCGAGGCGCCCGCCGCGAAACCGGTGCGCATGCTGTCGAAGTAGGCCAGGCCGTACAGCGCGGCCACGCCGAGCAGCGCCCACATCCACGGCCACACCTCGTCGGGGTCCGGGCCGAGGAGTGCCTCGAGCAGCGGCACGAGCAGGGCGAAGGCGATGCCCTGGAGCACCGCGCCGGCCACCAGTCCGGTGACCATGCGGCGCAGCGGGCGGGCGTGCTCGGGGCCCACCACGTCGATGAGTCGACGGATCATCAGCTGTTGCCTCCCGCCAGGGTGACGCCCGCGGGCTCGGTCGCCGCGGAGCCGTGCGGCCGCCAGCCGGCGGTGCGCTGCTGGGCCCGCCACATGCGGGCGTACAGCCCGTCGGCGGCGAGCAGTTGCTCGTGCCGGCCGGACTCGACGATGCGGCCGTCGTCCAGGACGGCGATCCGGTCCGCGTCGACGACGCTGGGCAGCCGGTGGGCGATCATCAGCACGATCTTCCCTCGGGTCAGTACGGACAGCGCGTCCTGCACCTCGGCCTCCGAGTGCGGGTCGGCGTGGGCCGCGGCCTCGTCCAGGACGATGATCGGGGTGTCGGCGAGCAGGGCCCGGGCGATGGACACCCGCTGCGCCTCGCCGCCGGAGAGCTGGGCGTCCTCGCCGATGACCGAGTCGTAGCCGCGCGGCAGGGCCTGAAGGACATGGTCGACGCCGACCGCGCGGGCCGCCTCGCGGACCTCCTCCGGGCTCGCCCCGGGGCGGCCCATGCGGATGTTGGCGGTGACGGTGTCCCGGGTCAGCCGTACGTCCTGGAAGACGAAGGCGATCCGGCTGTAGAGGTCCTCCAGCGCCATGCGCCGGATGTCGACGCCGCCGACGGTGATGGAGCCCTCGGTCACGTCCGCGAACCGGGGGAGCAGGGTCGCCAGGGTGCTCTTGCCTGACCCGGACGGGCCGACCAGCGCGGTGACCGTGCCCGGGGCGAGGTCCAGGTCGATCCCGGCGACGGCGTCGCGTGTGCCGTCGTAGGAGTAGCTGACGCGCCGATAGCTGACGTGGTTCCCCTCGGGGGCCGTGGGGGCGGCCGGGACGGGCAGCTCCTCGGTGTCCAGGATCGAGGCGACCCGCTCGGCGGCGCCCTTGGCGAAGCGCAGTTCGTAACTCGCGTAGAACAACGACAGGATCGGGGCCGTCAGGCCGATTCCCAGCAGGACGAACGGCAGCAGGTCGACACCGCCGATCCAGCCCTGGGTGACGAACACCGCGCCGCCGACCAGGGTGGTGGCGAGCCCGGCGACGGGGGAGAGCACGATCTCGGCCGCGGCCTTGGAGCCGTGCGTGGAGCGCACCCAGTCGAGGAAGAAGGCGGAGAAGTCGTCGGCGGCCCTCGCGAACTCGCCGTGGGCGCGCCGGGTCTGGCCGAAGGTCTTGACGACCGAGATGCCCTGCACGAACTCGACCGCGCTGCCGTTGATACGGCCCATCGCCCGGTCGTACTCCGGCAGGTGCTTGGCCATGCCGGCCATGGTCGCGCTGTACAGGGTGAGTCCGACGAGCAGCGGGGCGAGCGTCACCAGGGTCATCCGCCAGTCCACCGCGAACAGGTAGACCAGGGAGGTCGTCGGGATGACGACGGCCGCGGTGATGTCGAGGACCGAGTGGGCGACCAGGTGGTGCATCGCCTCCACGTCGTCCTGCACGGCCTTCTTCACCTGACCGGAGTTACGCGCGGAGAACCAGCCCAGCGGAACGCGGCCGAGGCGGTCGACGAGCGACCTCCGCAGGTGCGCCTGGAGCTTGTCGTCGGCGTAGTGGGAGACGGCGCCCGAGGCCAGCAGGAAGGCCAGCCGGACCAGCAGGGCGGCTGCCCCGATCCAGGTGACGGTCCAGGCGTCGCCGGTGTTGACGGGTCCGTCGTCGAGCAGGATCCGGCCGAGTTCGGCGATGGCGATGAACGGCACGACCGCGGCGATCGCCGAGACGGTCTGTGCCGCGACCGCCCACCGCAGCCTGCCCCTGATCGGGCGGAGAATCGCGCCGAGTGCGGCCTTTTCCGCGGCCATCCGGTCCTCCAGGAGGTGCGAGGTGTTAGACGGTGTCTAACCGTCTGTGCGACTGTACCGTCCGACAGTGACAGCGCGTCAAGCGCCGCAGTACGGAGCGGGTTTCGGTGGGGCCTGCGCGCTCGGCGCCGGCCTCGGAAGGGGGCCGGAGTACCGCGGGGGATGTCGGCACTCCGGCCCCGGCACGGGGGTCAGACGGAGACCGGCGCGGGCCTCGGGGCCTCGGGCGCGGCGTCCGTCTCCTTGATGCCGTAGCGGCTGTAGAACCGGGCCAGCGGGCCCGGGGCCCACCAGCCTGCCCGGCCGAGCAGCTTCATCACGGCGGGCACCAGCAGGATGCGGACCACGGCCACGTCCAGCAGGATCGCGAAGACCATGCCGACACCGAACAGCTTCATGGTGAGCACACCGCTGGTCGCCATCGCCGCGAGCGGCACGCACATCAGCAGCGCGGCGCTCACGATCAGACGGCCGATGCCCTGGAGGCCGGTGGCGACGGCGGCCGTCGGGTCGTCCAGCAGGTCGTACTGCTCGCGGATCCGGGAGACCAGGAACACCTCGTAGTCCATGGACAGTCCGAAGATCAGCGCGAACAGCATGATCGGCATGTTCGGCTCGATGTTGCCGGTCGGGTCGAAGCGGATCACGTCCTGCAGATGGCCGTCCTGGAAGATCCAGACCAGCACACCGAAGGTGGCCGACAGCGCCAGCAGGTTCATCAGGATCGCCTTCAGCGGCAGCAGCACCGAGCCGAAGGCGAGGAAGAGCAGCAGATAGGTGGCCACGGCCACGTAGAGCAGCATCAGCGGCAGGGTCTCGCCGAGAGCGTCCAGCGTGTCGTCGAACACCGCCGTCTCACCGCCGAAGTAGGCCTTGGCGCCGGGCGGCGGGGCCACGTCCTTGAGGCGGTTCACCAGCTCGCGGGCCTCGGGGGAGACGGCCGTTCCGTCGAAGCTCACCGAGACCCGGGCGGTGGTGCCCTCGGCGCCGCTGATCTGCGCGCCCTTGGCGCCCTCCACCTGGCCGAGGCGGTCGGCGTACGCCTGGAGGGCCGCGCCCTGCTCCTGGGAGCCGGCGGGGCTCTTCAGTACGAGCACGGAGTCGATCGACTTGACGCCGTTGTCGTCGAAGTCGCGCTCCAGCATGTTGTGGACCTGGCGGCCCTCGGCGCTGTTCGGCAGCTGCCGCGCGTCGTTGGCGCCGAACTCGATCCGCAGGAACGGCACGGCCAGGGCCAGCAGCACGGCCAGCGTGCCGACCGCCACGATCGCCGGGCGGCGCATCAGACCGTGGGCGAGGCGGTACCAGCCGCCCTCCTCGGTGGACCTGGCCGGCGTGCCCTTCGAACGGCGGCGCAGCGACAGGGCGTTGACCTTCGGGCCCAGCACCGCGAGTGCCGCGGGCAGCGCGATCAGGGAGAAGAACACCGACAGCACGACCGAGGCGACACCGCCGTAGGCCATCGACTTCAGGAACCCGAAGGGGAAGAAGGTCATGCCGGCCAGGGCCACCGCCACGGTGATGCCCGAGACGACCACTGTGCGGCCGGCCGTGGCGACGGTCCGGGCGATGGCCTCCTCGCCGCTGTGGCCGCGCGCCAGCTCCTCGCGGTAGCGGCTCACGATCAGCAGTCCGTAGTCGATGGCGACCGCGAGACCGAGGACCGTGACCAGGCTCATCGCGAACACCGAGACGTCGGTGAGCTGGGCGAAGATCCGCAGGACGGCCATCGAGCCGAGGATCGACAGACCGCCGACGACCAGCGGCAGGGAGGCCGCGGCCAGACCGCCGAAGACGATCACCAGCAGGATGAACAGCACGGGGAAGGACAGGCCCTCGGCCGCGCCGAGGTCCTTGCCGATCTCCTCGCCGGCCTGGTGGCCGGTCGGGACCGGACCGCCGCGCAGGCTCTCCACGCCGGGCGCGGCGAGCTTGTCGATGACCGCCTTGTAGGACTCCTCCTTGGCGTTGTCGTTGTCGCCGGCGAGGTTGAGCGCCACATAGGTCGAGTGCCGGTCCCGGCTGACCATCGAGGGCATCTTGGTCATCCAGAAGTGCGCGACGCCCGTGACCTCGGACTTCGGCAGCTTCTCCAACTGGCCCACGACCGCGTCCCGGAAGCCCGGGTCGTCGACCGTGCGGTCCTTGTCGCGGTAGACGACGACCGCGTCCGGCGCACGCTGGGGGAAGGCCTTCTCCGCCAGTTGGGCCGCGCGACGGCTGTCCGATCCAGGGTCCTCGAAACCGCCTGGCTTCATGTCGCCGAAGACGCCCACTCCGTAGGCGCCCGAGACGACCGCGAAGAGCAGCGTCAATACGAGTAGAGGCCCTCGCCTCCGGTGGATGAAACGCCCCAGCCCCTCAAACATGGGTCTCCCTAGTTCGTCCGGCGAGCGCGTCACTGGCCGGATGTGTCCGGCCGCCGCGTGGCGACCGTAACACCGTTTTTATCGCCTCCTCCAGGGCTCTTGCACACTGTCTAACGCGATTCGCTCCAGGTGCTGCCCTCTGACCTGCGGCGATGCCGCTTCAAATTTCCCCTTGACCCACTCGAGACCTACCGGAGGGGGTCACTGATACCTGCTGACGTGTCAGGGGCCGTGATTCATAACGGCGTTGCGGTACTGTTGGGGAATGGTCAGGCCGAAGACACATGACGAAGCGCTGCGCCAGCGGCTGATCCACCGAGCGGCCGCCACGGTCTTCGACCGCGGCGTGGCGGCCCTGAGCCTGCGGCAGCTGGCGGCCGACGTGAAGACGTCGACGACGGCGGTCTACTCGCTGTTCGGCAACAAGGCGGGGCTGCTCGACAGCCTCTTCCAGGAGGCCACCCGGCTGTTCGTCGCGCACCTCGGCGCGGTCCAGCCGACCGCCGACCCCGCCGACGACGTCGTGCGCCTCGGACTCGCCTACCGCGAGTACGCACTCGCGAACCCGCATCTGTACGCGATCCTCTTCTCCGACCCCGCGACGCGGTTCGGCGCCGCCTCGCGCGAGGACAGCAGCGGGGACGCCGTGGAGACGTACCAGCCGCTCGTGGACGCCGTGCGGCGCGGTCAGCAGGACGGCCGCTTCACCGGGCGCGCGGCCGCCGAGGCGGTCGCGCTGTTCTGCTGGGGCACCGCGCACGGGCTGGTCTCGCTCGAACTCGCCGGCCAGGAGGCGCCCGGACTGACCGCCGAGGCCGGATACGAACGCACACTGCGCGCGGTGGTCGAGGGCTGGCGGGTGCCCGCGGCGGTCGTCTGATTCCACGGAACTACCACCGGTTACAGGCCGAAATCCCATTGTCTGCCGCGCGATCACGCGATCCGGGCATGCCGTGCGCCGCCTGAGGCTACTCTCCGCTTCGAAGTGGCCTGTTCGATGCGTTCGACGGAGCCCGTGGCCGGACGCAGGCGCCCGAAAGGCGGACTAGATGGTTGATGGACGGTGGGGGGACGCGCTGCGCGAGGCGCGCGTCCGCGCGGGGCTGACCCAGGACGAGGTGGCGCACCGGGCCGGGGTGAGCGTCAGGACCGTGCGCCATATCGAGCGCGGCCATGTCGAACCCCGCAAGGACACCCTCACCCGGCTGTGCCGGGTCCTGGGCTACGACCCCGCCGCGGTCGCCGGCAGCGACCCCTCGGCGTCCCGGCTGCCGTACGAGATCCGCCTGCTGGGCCCGCTCGCCGTGCTGCGGGCCGGGGTGACGGTGGCCATGCCGCTCAAACAGCGCGTGCTGCTCGGCCTGCTGGCGGTCCAGCCCGACCGGATCGTCAGCCACGACGAGATAGCCGACGCCCTGTGGAGCGGCGACGCGCCCCGGGGCTACCAGCACCTCGTGTACACCTACGTCGCCCGGCTGCGGCGGATCGTCACCCCCGGCGACGGCCACTGGATCTCCACCGTGCGCGGGGGATACGTCCTCAGCAGCCGCGCGATGCCGCTGGACCTGCGCCGGTTCGAGGACGACTCCGCCCGGGCCGGCAGCATGGCCGCGGCCGACCCGGCGGGCGCCCTGGACGCCTACGGGCGGGCTTTACGGCGCTGGCAGGGACGACTCCTGGAGGACCTCCCCGCCCTCTGGCAGCACCCCGCCGTCGTCCGCGTCGCCCTGCGCCACATCGACGTGGCCATCGACTTCGCCGACCTGGCGCTCAGCCTCGGACAGCCCGCCCGGGTCATCGAACCGCTCACCATCGCCTCGCACGCCGACCCGCTGCACGAGGCGCTCCAGGCCCGCGTCATGCTCGGCCTGGCCGGCTCCGGCCGCCGCGCCGCCGCCCTGCGGCTCTACGAGGACCTCCGCGTGCGCCTGCGCGCCGAACTCGGCGTCGAACCGGGGGAGGAGCTCGCCCACGCCCGCGAGACGGTCCTGGCCGGGCAGAGATCGGCCGAGAGCGAGCAGCCGCCGGACAGACGCGCGGAGGACTCCTCGCCGCTCCGCCGCGACAGCGTCCCGTGCTGTCACGGCGACCCCGCCGCCTGCGCCCCGCCGTTCCGCATCACGGCCCCGCTTCCGGTGACGGCCCGGGAGGCCGACGCCGACGCCCCGGCCCCCGGCCCCCCCGGGGCCCGTGACGCCGGCGTCGACACGGTCTCGACCGGCAGGGCGCTGCCCGGCTCCGCCGCGGTGCGCGGACCCGGCGCCGCGCAGCTCGACGCCGTTCCGGCCCAGGGCGCGGGGAACGACGCCGAGCGGGACCGTGCCGTTCGCGCCACGGACGCCGATCCCTCCTGCGGCCCGCACGGCGATCGCTGACCGGTTTCCGGTCCCCACCCCTGGTCGGGGCGCACCCCCGCTCGCCCCGCCCCAGTCCCCGGAACGGTCTCCGGAACAGCGTCATTCATCCGGAGTTCGCTATTCCCCACTGCCGTAATCCGCATTTCCCGGGTAACCGTCTCCGCATTTGTTTCCTTCGCATTTCCCATTCCTTGGCAGAGGTGGCTGACACGGCCGCTGACATGATTGCGCCAGGCTGACACGGGCTCCACGCATCGGGCCCACACGCGATAAGACCGCAGGTCGGCGCGCGACAGTCGGCGCGAGTCGCATCGGAGTCATTCTCCGGCGAAGCTCGAGTCCGTTTTGCCGACCGTGAGTTCGGTTGCCCGAACGGTTCTGCGGCCCTATGTTCGCAGCCGCCTGCACGACCTGTTTCGAAGGCGTGCCGCGGGCCCCGCCCGTGAAATCCCCCGCACGCCCCGCGCGGTGCACCCGCGGGCGTTCTCCCGGTCGACTCCGCAGGCGCGCGACACACCGTTCGGAGAGGATCGGAAATGGTTAAGGTTACGGCCGCCGAAGCGCAGAAGTGGCTGATCGAGGAGATCGCGCAGCGCCTGGGCGTGGACCCGTCCGAGGTCCCGCCGGACCAGTACTTCGACGAGCTCGACCTCGACAGCACCGCCGCGCTGATCATCGCAGGCGAGATGGAGAAGTGGCTCGGCTTCGAGCTCGGCACCACCGCGCTGTGGTACCACCCCACCATCGAGGCGCTGTCCGCCCACATCGCCGAGGAGTCGCAGGCGCGCGCGGCCGCGGTCTGACCGGCTCCCCGGCCGACGACCACCGCCCTGGGCGCGTGGCACCCGGAGTTCATCCCCCCGCCGGGTGAGAACCGCCCAGGGCGGTGCACCAAGCTCCGGCCACCGGGGCAGAGGGAGCGCACCCCGGTCCCGCGCACGCGAGACCCCGGGCGGCCCCCGCCCGGCACACCGCCCGAGGACGCCCGCCCGTGCCGCCCCCACCGCCGGGCGGGCGCCCCCGACGGCCGCACGGCCCCGCGCGGGCCGGCCCCGCGGCCGTCCGCCACCCGGCCCCGAAGCCCCGGACCGGGACGGCCGTGCACCGCCACCGCACCGAACCCATCACCGTTCGCCCGGAACCAGAGAGACTCGCCGTGAACTCATCGCAGGAATCCGACCTCGACCGTCGGCTAGCCCGGGACCCCATCGCCATCGTCGGCCTCTCCGCGCTCTACCCGAAGTCCAGCAACCTGCGGGAGTTCTGGGCGAACGTCGTCTCGGCCGCCGACTGCATCGACGACGTGCCGGCCGGACACTGGGACGTCGACGAGCACTTCGACCCCGACCCCACGGTCCCCGACAAGACGTACTCCCGGCGCGGCGGCTTCATCCCCGACGTGCCGTTCAACCCGCTGGAGTTCGGCCTGCCGCCGAACACCCTGGAGGTCACCGACGTCCTCCAGCTCCTCAGCCTCGTCGTCACGCGCGAGCTGCTGAAGGACGCGGGCGCCGACCAGCAGTGGTACGACAAGTCACGCACCGGGGTCGTCCTCGGCATCACCGGCGCCAACCAGCTCACCCAGCCGCTCACCGCGCGGCTCCAGAGCGGCGTGCTCAAGGAGGTCGTCCGCAGCTGCGGCCTGACCGAGCGCGACGCCGAGGAGATCGTCGCCAAGTTCCGCCTGGCGTACGCCCCCTGGGAGGAGAACTCCTTCCCCGGCATGCTCGGCAACGTGGTCGCCGGCCGGATCGCCAACCGGTTCGACCTCGGCGGCATCAACATGACGATCGACGCCGCCTGCGCCAGCTCGCTCGGCGCGGTCCGCAGCGCCGCCAGCGAGCTCCTCGAACGCCGCGCCGACACCATGCTGGTGGGCGGCTGCGACGCCGAGAACACGATCTTCATGTACCTGTGCTTCAGCAAGACGCCCGCGCTCTCCAAGTCCGGGCGCATCCGCCCGTTCGACAAGGACGCCGACGGCACCCTGATCGGCGAGGGCATCGGCATGCTCGCCCTGCGCCGCCTCGCCGACGCCGAGCGCGACGGCAACAAGGTCTACGCCGTCCTGCGCGGCATCGGCACCTCCAGCGACGGCCGCTTCAAGTCCATCTACGCCCCGCGCAAGGAGGGCCAGATGGTCGCCCTGCGCCGCGCGTACGAGGACGCCGACTGCTCGCCCGAGAGCATCGAGCTGTTCGAGGCGCACGGCACCGGTACCGCCGTCGGCGACGCCACCGAGCTGAGCGCCCTGTCCGCGGTCGTCTCCGAGAGCACCGAGGACATCCGCTACGCCGCCGTCGGCAGCGTCAAGTCCCAGATCGGGCACACCAAGGCCGCCGCGGGCGCCGCCGGCATGATCAAGCTGGCCCTCGCCCTGCACCACAAGGTGCTGCCGCCCACCATCAACGTCGACGAGCCCAACCCGGCGATCGACTTCGCCACCGGCCCGTTCTACGTCAACTCCGAGGCCCGCCCCTGGATCCGCACCCCCGAGCGCCCCAAGCGCCGGGCCGCGATCTCCTCGTTCGGCTTCGGCGGCACCAACTTCCACATGGTGCTGGAGGAGCACGGCGACGGCGACGACCTGCGCGTCGCCTTCCCCGTGTCCGCCGTGCACCTGTGGCACGCCCCCGACACCGCCGCCCTCGCCGCACTCCTCGCCTCCGGTGCGCCCGCGAACGGCGGCCCCGCCCCCGAGGGCAGCGCCCGAGTCGCCTTCGTCGCCCGCACCGAGCAGGAGTTCACCGCGCTGCGCGACCTCGCCGTCAGCGAGCTGCGCGCCCGCCCGGACGCCGACGCCTGGCAGCACCCCAAGGGCGTGTACTACCGCAGCGGTGCCGCCCAGGTGGGCAAGGTCGCCGCGCTGTTCGCCGGACAGGGCAGCCAGTACGTCGACCTCGGCAGGAGCGCCGTCATGGCGCTGCCGCCGCTGCGCGCCGCGTTCGACGCCGCCAACCGGCACTTCGAGGGCTCGGTGGCGCTGTCCCGTATCGCCTTCCCGCCGCCCGCGTTCGACGACGCCGGCCGGGGCGAGCAGGAGACCGCGCTGCGCGCCACCGCCTACGCCCAGCCCGCCATCGGCGCGCTGTCCGCGGGCCAGTTCCGCTACCTCACCGAACTCGGCTTCGCCGCCGAGGGTTTCCTCGGCCACAGCTTCGGCGAACTGACCGCCCTGTGGGCGGCCGGCGCCCTCGC
This sequence comes from Streptomyces sp. NPDC005017, assembly GCF_042873115.1. Lineage (NCBI taxonomy): Bacteria > Bacillati > Actinomycetota > Actinomycetes > Kitasatosporales > Streptomycetaceae > Streptomyces > Streptomyces sp. NPDC005017. Next base: position 147,332 of record NZ_JBIALD010000018.1, read on the forward strand.
GGACGAGGCCTACTTCGCCCTCGCCCGCGCCCGCGGCAACGCCATGGCCCCGCCGGAGCGGGCCGGCTTCGACGCCGGCGCGATGGCCGCGGTCTCCGCGCCCGAGGAGAGGGTCGCCGAACTCGTCGCCGCCCGCCGTGACGTGGTGGTCTGCAACCGCAACGCCGCCGACCAGATCGTCGTGGGCGGGCCCACCGACGAGGTCGAGAAGGTCGTCGCCGAGGCCACCGCGGCAGGACTGCGCGCGAGCCGGCTGCCGGTGTCCGCCGCCTTCCACACGCCGTTCGTCGGACACGCCGTCGAGGCCTTCCGCGCCGACGTGGACCGCGTCGAGGTCACCCGCCCGAACGCCCCGGTGTACGCCAACACCCGGGACGCCTCCTACGGCGACGACGTGGCCGCCAACCGCAAGGTGCTCACCGAGCAGCTCATCAACCCGGTCGACTTCGCCGCCCGTGTGGAGGAGATGTACGCCGCCGGGCACCGGGTGTTCGTCGAGTTCGGCCCCAAGTCCGTGCTGACACAGCTCGTCCGCCGCATCCTCGGCGAGCGCGAGCACACCGCCGTCGCCCTGGACGCGGGCCCCGGCCGCGACGCCGACACCGCGCTCAAGCAGGGCGTCGCCCAGCTCGCCGTGCTCGGCCTGCCGCTCGCCACCGCCGACCGCTATGTGGCGGCCCCGGCCGTCGAGGCGCCGACCAAGGGCATGCAGATCCTGCTCAACGGCATCAACTACGTCTCGCCCGAGCGCCGCGCCGCCTACCGCGACGCCATCGACAACGGCTACCGCGTCACCGTCCCGACGCTGCCGGGCGCGAACAACGGCACCGCCGTCACCCCGGCGCCGCGGACCCCGGCCCCCGCGCCGCAGACCACGGCTCCCGCACGACCGGCCCCGGCCCCGAGCGCGCCGCTCCCGGCCGTCGCCCAGCAGGCCCAGCCGGTCACCGCCGCCCGACCGGTGACCTCGGCCGCCCCGGCCGCCGCCGCGCACACCGCCCCCGGCTCCCTCGCCACCGCGGTCGCGCCCGCCCGGCCCGTACCGACCCCCGCTCCCGCTCCGACCGCCTTGGAGACACCCCACGTGGACAGCGACCGCCTCGCAGGGCTCGTGGCCGACCACCTCGCCCTGCACGACGACTACCTCAACAGCCAGCTGGAGAGCGCCGAGCGCCTCACCGGCGTACTGGAGCGGGCCGCCGAACAGGGGCAGCTCGGCGAGGTGCTGCCCGGTGTGAACGCCGTCAAGGAGCACGGCCTCGACATCGGCCGCAGCCACCTGCGCGCCAACGAGATCCTGCGCGACCTGGCCGCCCTGGAGATGCGTACGGCCGGCTCCGCCCCGGCCGCCCCCGCGCGTCCCGAGGCCCCGCGCGCCCCGCAGCAGCCCGCGCTCGCCGCCCCGGTGGCGCCCGCCCCGGCCGCCCTGGCCCCCGCCCCGGTCGCTCCGGCCCCGGCCGTGACTCCGGCGCCCGTTGCCGCTCCGGCCGCCTCGGCACCCGCGGCCCGTGTCGCCGAGCCGGTCGCACCGCCCACCGCCCCGGCCGCTGCCGCCTCCGCCGGTCCCGACTCGGGTGCGGTGTCCGCCGCGCTGCTGGACGTCGTGGGTGAGAAGACCGGTTACCCGACGGACATGCTCGACCTGGACATGGATGTCGAGGCGGATCTGGGGATCGACTCGATCAAGCGGGTCGAGATCATGGGTGTGATGCAGGAGCGCTTCGGCGCGGGTGTCGCCGCCGGTCCGGAGGCGTTGGCCGAGCTGCGGACGCTGCGTCAGATCGTGGACTTCATGGCCGACGCCGAGCCGGCCGCCCAGCCCGCCGCTCCCGCCGCCCCTGCGGGCCCGGACTCGGGTGCGGTGTCCGCCGCGCTGCTGGACGTCGTGGGTGAGAAGACCGGTTACCCGACGGACATGCTCGACCTGGACATGGATGTCGAGGCGGACTTGGGGATCGACTCGATCAAGCGGGTCGAGATCATGGGTGTGATGCAGGAGCGCTTCGGCGCGGGTGTCGCCGCCGGTCCGGAGGCGTTGGCCGAGCTGCGGACGCTGCGTCAGATCGTGGACTTCATGGCCGACGGCGCCCCCGCCGAGGCGGCCTCCGCCCCTGCTCCGGCCTCCGGCCCCGACTCCGGCGCCGTCTCGTCCGCGCTGCTGGACGTCGTGGGTGAGAAGACCGGTTACCCGGCCGAGATGCTGGATCTCGACATGGATGTCGAGGCGGATCTGGGGATCGACTCGATCAAGCGGGTCGAGATCATGGGTGTGATGCAGGAGCGCTTCGGCGCCGGCGTCGCCGCCGGTCCCGAGCAGCTCGCCGAGCTGCGCACCCTGCGCCAGATCGTCGACTTCATGGCCGGCGACGCGGACACCACGGCCCCGGCCGCCCCGAGCGCCGCCCCCGCCGCCGAGCCCGCCGCCGCCAAGCCCGCGGGCGGCATCGGCCGGGCCCAGGCCGCGCTGGTCGGCCTGCCCACCCCCGACCTGCTGACCGACGCCTACGCGCCGGGTTCCGCCGCGCTGATCGTGGACGACGGCTCGGACCTGGCGCCCGCGTTCGCCGCCCGCCTCGTCGAGAGCGGACGCCCGGTGCACGTCCTGCGCCTGCCCGGAGTCGCCCAGCGCGTCGAGGGCGTCAAGGACCACGCGCTCACCGGCTGGGGCGTCACCGAGCTGGCCGAGCGCATGGAGGCGGTCCTCGCCGACCGTGTCACCCTGGTCGTCGACCTGTCCGCCGCGCACCTCGGCGACTGGTCCGAGGCCACCCGGCGCCTCGCGCACACCCTGCTCGTCGCCAAGCACGCGGTCCAGCCGCTGACCGCCGCCGCCGAGTCGGGCCGCGCCGCGTTCGTCACCGTCACCCGCCTCGACGGCTCCTTCGGTCTCACCGGCGTCGCCGAGGAACTCGCCGTCGCCGCGGGCGTGACCGGTCTGGTCAAGACCCTCGCGGTCGAGGCGCCCCGGCTGTTCTGCCGCTCCGTCGACCTGTCCGCCGGCCTCAGCCCCGAGGCCGGTGCCGCCCTCCTCGCCGACGAACTCCACGACGTGGTCGCCGACCTGACCCAGGTCGGCCACGACGGCACCCACCGCGTCGGCCTCGGCCTCGCCGAGGAGAGCCTCCACCGGGGCGCGGACGACGTCCCGGCGCTCGGCTCCGACGACCTGGTCGTGGTGACCGGCGGCGGCCGCGGCATCACCGCCGCCTGCACCGTCGAACTGGCCCGCCGCCACCAGCCCGGACTGCTCCTGATCGGCCGCACCCCGCTGGCCGACGAACCCGCCTGGGCGCAGGGCGTCGAGGACGGCGGGCTCAAGGCCGCAGCCGCCGCGCAGCTGAAGGCGACGGGCGAGAAGCCCACCCCCAAGCGCGTCGAGCAGCTCTACGGCGCCGTCGTCGGGGCCAGGGAGATCCGCCGCACGCTGGCCGACATCCAGGCCGCCGGCAGCACCGTCGAGTACCTGGCCGTCGACATCACCGACCCGGCCGCCACGGCCGCCGCGCTCGCCCCGTACAAGGAGCGTGTCACCGGTCTGGTGCACGGCGCCGGCGTCCTCGCCGACCAGCTGATCGCCAACAAGAAGGCCTCCGAGATCGAGCGGGTCTTCGCGCCGAAGCTGGCCGGACTGCGCTCGGTGGCCGCCGCCCTGGACACCGACATCCTGCGGCACGTCGTGCTGTTCTCCTCGGTGGCCGGCTTCTTCGGCAACCGGGGCCAGTCCGACTACGCGATGGCCAACGAGACCCTGAACGCCTGGGCCTCCTCCTTCAAGCAGCGTCACCCCGGTGCCCGCGTCACCTCCCTCAACTGGGGCGCCTGGGACAGCGGCATGGTCTCGCCGCAGATCAAGGCCGTCTTCAAGGAGCGCGGCATCACGCTGATCCCGGTCGACACCGGAGCGAAGCTGTTCACCGAGCAGTTCGACGCGGGGCGCGCCGCCGACGTGGTCACGGTCCTCGGCCCGACGACCCCGCTGTCCGAGCCCGAGCGGCCCGCGCAGCACGGCACGGTCACCGTCCGGCGCTCCATCGCCGGGCTGGTGGACGACCCGATCGTCGCCGACCACGTCATCGGCGGCACCCCGGTGCTGCCCGCCGTGGTCGCCCTCGGCTGGGCGATCGGCGCCGTCGAGCGCTCCACCGGCACCGAGGTCCGCGAGGTCCGGGACTTCTCGGTCCGCAAGGGCATCCTGTTCGACGACACCCTGCCCGAGCGGCCGGAGCTGGCGATGACGCCCGCCGGTGACAGCGTCGAGGTCGCCGTCCAGGCCGCAGACGCCAAGGGCGCCGTACGACCGCACTACGCGGCCGTCGTCACCCCGGGCACCACGCCCGCCCCGGCCACCGTCGCGGGTCTGCCCGCTCTCGGCTCCGGCCGCGACGGCGCGAGCCTCTACACGGACGGCACCCTCTTCCACGGTCCCGCGCTGCGCGGAGTGCGCCGGGTGCTGGCCGAGGACGAGTCCCGGCTGGTCCTGGAGTGCGAGCTGACCGAACTGCGGCCCGAGGGAGGCGCGTTCGGCGGCACCCGGTTCGCGCCCGGCACCGCCGACCTGCTGCTCCAGGCCGGCCTGGTGTGGGTGCGGCTGTTCCGCGGCACCGCCGGACTGCCCCTGTCCGTCGCCCGCGTCGCACTGCACCGGCCGCTGCCCGACGGCGCCCCGTTCCTGCTCGTCGTCGAGCCGGCCGAGGGCGGCAGCTCCAGCACCGCCGCCCTGAACGTCACGGCGTGCGCCCCCGACGGGACGGTGCTGACCCGCTTCGACGGCGTCAAGGTCGTCTCCGCCCCGCAGCTCGCGGACAAGTTCCTCAACGGCTGACCCCGCCTCGTATCCGACGCACGCGTCGGGCCGGGCCCGGACGGCACCCCCAGGCCGTCCGGGCCCGGCCACCCCCAGAAGGGACCCGAGAGCTCTCATGAGCAAGTACGCCATCGTTGGCCTCGCCTGCCTGTTCCCCGGAGCGGAGTCGCCCGCCGAGTTCTGGCGCAACCTCCGCTCCGGTGAGGACAGCCGCAAGGAGGGCGGGACGGAGGTCTTCGGCCCCGGCCCCGAGGCCCGGGACATCGATCCCCAGCACGAGATCTACTGCACGCGGGGCGGATTCGTCACCGACTTCGCCTTCGACCCCACCGGCTACCGCCTCGACGCCGACCGCCTCGCCGGGCTCGACCGCATCTTCCACTGGACGCTGCACGTGGCCCGCGAGGCACTGCGCGACAGCGGCCACGGCGACCGGCGGGACGTCCTCGCCCGCACCGGCCTCGTTCTCGGCAACTACTCCTTCCCCACACCGACTTCGGCCCAGGTCAGCGTCCCCCTCGTACAGGAGGCGGTGCTGGAGGGCCTGCGCCGGGCGGGCCACCCCCCGCTCGGCGCTCTGGCGCACGCGCGGGACCGTATCGACCGGGAGCGGCTCAACACCGAGGACCTGATGGTCAGCGGCGCCCCCGCCACCCTCGCCGCGACCGCCCTCGGACTCGGCGGCCCGCGCTACAGCCTCGACGCCGCCTGCTCCTCCGCCCTGTACGCGCTCAAACTGGCCTGCGACCACCTCGCCGCCGGACAGGCCGACCTGGTCCTGGCCGGCGGTGTCTGCGCGCCCGACCCCACGCTGATCCACCTGTCCTTCGGTGACCTCCAGGCCTACCCGCGCGACGGCTTCAGCCAGCCCTTCGACGGCCGCTCCGGCGGCATCCTCACCGGGCAGGGCGCCGGCATGTTCGCCGTGAAGCGGCTGGAGGACGCCGTACGCGACGGCGACCGCGTGCACGCCGTCGTCGACGGCATCGGCCTGTCCAACGACGGCAGCGGCCGCCATCTGCTGGTCCCGCAGGGCCACGGACAGCTCCAGTCCTACGAACTCGCCTACGCCGACGCCGGGGTCGACCCCGCGGCCGTCGACTACCTGGAGTGCCACGCCACCGGCACCCCGATCGGCGACGCCACCGAGGCGCAGTCCGTCGCCGACTTCTTCGGCGAGGCCGGCCGCGTCCCGCTGCTGGGCTCCGTCAAGGGCAACATCGGCCACCTGCTCACCGTCGCCGGACTGAGCAGCATGCTGAAGGTCGTCCTCGCCATGGGCCAGGGACACATCCCGCCCACCATCGGCGTCGGACAGCCCATCAGCTCCAAGGACGGCCGTGTCGGCCCCGACGCCCTGGTGCGCGAGGGCCGCGACTGGCCCGAGACGGCCGGCCCGCGTCGCGCGGGCGTCTCCGCGTTCGGCTTCGGCGGCACCAACGCCCACGTGGTGCTCTCCCAGCCCGACGGCACCGCCCCCGTCGCCGAGCCGCGGACCCCCGTGCCCGCGCTCGACATCGTCGGACTCGGCGCCCACTTCGGCTCCTTCGACTCCCTCGACGCCTACGAGCGGGCCGTGCACGCCGGTGCCGACACGGTGGGTCCGCTGCCCGAGCGACGCTGGCGCGGCCTGGACCAGACCCGCGGCGGCTCCCTCGACCACGGCGCCGGAGTCTCGCCCGAGGCCCTGCCGCAGGGCGCGTTCGTCGACGGCCTGGGCATCGACCCGATGGACCTCAAGATCCCCCCGGCCGACCTGCGCACCTACAACCTCCAGCACGCCCTCGCCATCAAGGTCGCCGACGAGGCCCTGAAGGACGCCGGATACAGCCGCGCCGTCCCCAAGGGGCAGAGCGCGCCCGACCCGCGACGGATCGCGGTCGTCGTCGCCATGGAGACCGAGCCCTTCACCCACCTGCGCATCACCCGCTACGGCCTGGGCACGTTCATCCGCCAGGAGTTCGCGCGCGCGGGCATCGAGGTCGACGAGGCGGAGCTGGCCCGGCTGACCGCCGTAGGCCGTGACGCGGTGGTCGACCCGATCGTCGCCAACGAGGTGCTCAGCTACATCGGCAACGTGATGGCCAGCCGCATCTCCTCGCTGTGGAACCTCACCGGCCCGTCCTTCACCGTCTCCTCCGACGGCTCCGGCACCGCGGAGGCCCTCCAGGTCGCCCGACTGCTGCTGCTCGACCCCGGCATCGAGGCCGTACTGGTCGGCGCCGTCGACCTCGCGGGCTCCGCCGAGAACCTGCTGCTGCGGCCCGACGTGGTCGCCGAGGCCGGGCTCACCTTCCAGGAGGGCGCCGAGGGCCGCCGGATCGGCGAGGGCGCCGGCGCGGTCGTCGTCACCCGCCCCGACAGCGGCGACCGGCCCGTCTACGCCCGCCTGGAGTCCCTGGCGATCCGGCACGCCGACCCGGTCGACGGCGCGGTCCCCGAGGCCGACGCCGCCACCTACGCGGCCGCCGCGAGCGAGGCCTACACCGCCGCCGGGATCACCGCCTCCGACGTCGGCTACGTCGAGGCGCACGCGGGCGGCACCGACGCCCAGGACCGCGCCGAGATCGAAGGCCTCGCCCAGGTGCACCCGGCGGGCGGCCACCAGGTCGCCCTGGGCAGCGCCAAGGCCCAGATCGGCGACGCCGGCTGCGCGGCCGGCATGGCCGGACTGATCCGTACCGTCCTCGGGCTGCACCACGGCTACGTCCCCGGCACCCGCGGCTGGACCCGCCCGACCGCCGGACTCACCGCCGGCTTCGAGGCGTCGGGCCTGTACGTGCCGGACGCCTCCCGCCCCTGGCTGCGCGCGCGGCGCGACTCACGCCGGTACGCGGCCGTCGGCTTCATCGGCGCCGCGGGCGCCCACGGCCACCTGGTGCTCTCCGCCCGGACCTCACGCGGCGCCCTCGTCCCGCGCGACTGGCGGCGGGCCGGCGGCCCCGTCGTGCTGCCGCTGTCCGCCGACTCCTTCGACGGACTGCTCGCCACGGTCGCCCGGCACCGCGCCCTGCTCGACGACGGCGCCGACCCCTACGCCCTGGCCCGCGACGCCGCCCGGCAGCTGCCCGGCCGTACCCTGCGCGCCGTCCTGGTCGGCCGCGACCGCGACGAACTGGCCGCCCAGCTGGACCTGGCCGCCCGCGGACTGCCCGCCGCGCACGCCGAGGGCGGCGAATGGGCCACCCCCGCCGGAAGCTGCTTCACCGCGGACCCGATCGGCGCCGAGGGCAAGGTCGCCCTGGTCTACCCGGGCGCCTTCAACTCCTACCCCGGCCTCGGCCAGGAGCTGTTCCGCGCCTTCCCCGGCCTCCTCGACACGTTCGAGGACATGGCCGACGAGCCCGAACTGCACCTGCGCGCCGCGGCGCTCTACCCCCGCTCGCAGGCCGCCCTCGGACGGCGCGAACTGATGGCCCTCGAGGGCTCGCTCGGCGACGACATCCCCTTCATGCTCGCCACCGGCACCAGCTTCTCCATCCTCTACACCGACCTCGTCCGCGAGGTCCTCGGCGTCAGGGCGCACGGCGGCTTCGGCTACAGCCTCGGCGAGTCCAGCATGCTCTTCGCCACGAGGGGCTGGCTCCCCGAGAGCCGCGACGACGCCCTGATCAGCGGCACGCCCGTGTTCAAGCACCGCCTGGTCGGCGCCAAGGACACCGTGCGCGAGGCCTGGGGCATCGGCGCCGACGTCCCCGACGAGCGGGTGTGGTCCAGCCACGTCCTGCTCACCGACGCGGAGACGGTCCGCACCGCCCTCAAGGGCTACGACCGGGTCTTCCTCACCCACATCAACACGCCGAAGGAACTGGTCGTCGCCGGCGACCCGGCCCAGTGCCGCGCGCTGATCGAGGAACTCGGCTGCCCGGCCGCGCGCTCGCCCGTCGGCGCGGTCATGCACTGCTCCGTCGTGAACGCCGACTTCGACGCCCTCGCCGGGCTGAACAGCTACCCGACCGGCTCGTTCGGCGACCTGGAGCTGTTCAGCGCGTACGACTACGCGCCGCTGCCCGCCGTGGACCGCGCGGAGACCGCCCGCCGGATCGCGACGACCCTGTGCGCGCCGATCGACTTCCCGCGTCTGGTGCGCACCGCCTACGACCGGGGCTTCCGCTACTTCCTGGAGGCCGGACCCAGCGCGACCTGCGCCCGCTGGGTCCGCGAGACCCTCGGCGACGCCCCGCACATGGCCGCGCCCCTGGACCGCCGCGGGGTGCCCGCCACCCGCTCGATCGCCCAGCTCGCGGCCCGGCTCACCGCACACGGCCTGGACCTGGACTGGGACGCGCTGCTCGCCGCGACCGCCGCCGACGCCCCGGCCCGGCCGACCCGCTTCCGGGTGGGCGGCGCCGACCCGGCCCCGGCCCGGATCGCGCGGGAACTGGCGCGCGGCGCGCGGACCGCGGACGCCACGGCGACGGGGGAGGCGCCGGCCGCCGGTCCGGTGCCGGTGCCGACGGCAGCGGGCTCCGACGCCCCGGTGAGCGGCCCGCCGGCCGGACAGACAGCGGGCTCCGGCGCGTCGACGTCGGCCTCGACCAGCCCCGCGCCGGATGCCGTCGGCGCCTCGCCAACCGTCAGCTCACCGGTCCCCGGTCACGTTCCCGGCCGTACGGCCGTCCCCTCGGGCCCGGCCCTGGCCGGCTCCGGTGAAGGGGGCCGGGCCGGCTCGCCGCAGGCGCCCCGCAGACACCACGCCGCCGCGCACGCGGCCCCGACCGCCCCCGCCCCGTCCGCACCGCCGGAGGACTCCGCACTCATGCACGCCGACCCGACCCTCGCCGACGCCGAGGTCATCGCCTTCGACGGCACACCCGTCTCGACCGTGCCCTGGTCGCAGCCGCCGCGCCGGGGTGTCTCCGAGGCCCCCCGCGCCGCCGCCGCGCCGGCCGGCCCGGAGCCGGCCGCCCCCGCGCCCGCGGGCCCGGCCGCCCAGCAGTCCGGCGCGGCGTCCGAGACGCCCGCCGCCGACCTGGTGCGCGAGATCCGCCGTCAGATGCTGGACACCCACTCGGTGGTGATGGAGACCCAGCACATCCTCCAGTCCGCCACCCTCGGCCGGGTCGAGTCCCTGCTCGACGGCACCACCCCCGCCTCGCCGATGCCGCGCGCGCTCCCGGCTCCCGCCGAGCCCGCCGCACTGGCCCCCGCCCCGGCCGTCGAGCGCCCCGCCCTCCCGGCCGCGCCCCCGGCCCCCGTGGCGCCCGCCCCGGCGATCCCCGCCGCCCCGGCCGCGTCCGCCCCCGCCGCCCCCGTGCCCCCGGAGCCCGCCCCCGCCGCCGACCGTGAGGTCAAGGAGGGCGTCATCTGGGACGAGGCGGACCTGCTGGAGTTCGCCGTCGGCTCCGTCGCCAAGGTGTTCGGCCCCGAGTTCGGCGTGATCGACGGCTACGGCAAGCGCGTACGACTGCCCGCGCCGCCCTACCACTTCGTCACCCGGGTCACCGACATCGAGGGCACCACGGGCGAGTTCAAGCCTGCCAAGATCGTCACCGAGTACGACGTGCCCGAGGACGCCTGGTACGCCGTCGACGGCTATGTGCCCCCGGCCGTCACCGTCGAGGCCGGCCAGTGCGACCTGCTGCTCGTCAGCTACCTCGGCATCGACTTCCGCAACAAGGGCGAGCGGGTCTACCGCCTGCTCGACAGCACCCTGGTCTTCCGCGGCTTCCTGCCCCGCGTCGGCCAGACCCTGCGCTACGAGATCTCCATCGACCGCTTCGTCCACCAGGGCGAGACGACGATCTTCTTCTTCAGCTACCAGTGCTACGCCGACGGCGAGCTGATCCTCGAACTGCGCGACGCCTGCGCCGGGTTCTTCACCCAGGCCGAACTCGACACCCCGCTCGGCGTGGTGATGACCGAGAAGGAGAAGAAGGCCCGCGCGGCCCTGCCCAAGGGCTACTTCAAGCCCCTCGCCTACACGGACAAGAACCACCTCGACGCAGAGGACCTGGAGCTGCTCGCCCAGGGCCGCCCCGGTGACGTGTTCGGCCCGGACCACGCCCAGGACCCCGGGATCAACCCGGCCCTCAGGCTGCCCGACGCCAAGATGCGCATGATCGACGAGGTCGACATCGACCGCAAGGGCGGCCTGCGCGGCCTCGGCAAGATCACCGCGACGAAGAACCTCCAGCCCGACGGCTGGTACTTCCTCTGCCACTTCCCCGACGACCACGTCCTCGCGGGCTCCCTGGTCGCCGAGGGCGCGGTGCAGCTGCTCCAGATCTACCTGATGCACCAGGGCATGCACCTCACGCTCCCCGACGCCCGCTTCACCTGCGTCACCGATACCCCGATCGAGGTCCAGGTCCGCGGCCAGATCACGCAGAAGGACGCGAAGATCCGCTACGAGGTCGAGGTCATGGAGCTGACGCTCCTGCCGCGCGCCACGGTCATCGCCGACGTCCTGATCTACCTGGACGACAAGCCGGTCGTGCGCATGAAGAACCTCGGTCTCCAGGTCCGGGAGAAGGAGGGCACGCCGTACCGCCCGGAGACCGGCGGCGTCCCGCGGTTCCTCGGCCGCCGCAACCGCGACGGCGAGGCCGCGATGATCAACGAGATGCACCTCGCGCACGCCGCGAAGGGCCTGCTCGACATCGCGATGGGCCCCGAGTTCGAGGTCTACCGCACGTCCAGGGCCCCCTACATCCCCAACGGCGACTTCCAGTTCGTCGACCGCGTGATGTCCCTGGAAGGCACCCGCGGCGACCTGTCGCCCGGATCGGTGATGGTGACCGAGTACGACTCGCCGGCCGACGCCTGGTACTACGAGCAGAACTCCTTCCCGCACATGCCGAACTGCGTGTACATGGAGTCCTCGCTCCAGGCCGCGATCTTCCTCGGCTACTACCTCGGCGCCACCCTGAAGAACACCGACGAGCAGTACCGCATCCGCAACCTCGACGGCCGCGCCACCCTGGTCAAGGACATCGACCTGCGCGGCAAGACCATCCGGCACACCTCGAAGCTCCTGATGACCAGCGCCGTCCACGGCGCCGTCCTGCAGAACTTCTCCTACGAACTCTCCGCCGACGGCGAGGTGTTCTACACCGGCGAGTCCCTCTTCGGCTACTTCAGCGACGCGGCCCTCGTCAACCAGGTCGGCCTCGACAACGGCAAGTACGTCGCCCCCTGGATGGAGACGGAGAAGCCGGCCGCCGACCGGGTGCGGCGCATCGAACTGCCGGAGGGCGCCCCGGCGTTCACCGACCCCACAGGCGGCTCGCTGCACCTGCCCGGCGAGAAGTTCGCCCTCGTCGACCACGTCGACCTGATCACCGACGGCGGAAAGCACGGCCGCGGCTACGTCCACGGCTACCGCGCGGTCCGCCCCGACGAGTGGTACTTCGACTGCCACTTCCACCGCGACCCGGTGATGCCCGGCTCCCTCGGCGTCGAGGCGGTCCTCCAGGCGATGCGCCTGTTCGTGCTGGAGCAGAACCTCGCCGAGGGCATCGAGAACCCGCGCTTCGCCATGGCGACCGACGTGGAGACCTCCTGGAAGTACCGCGGCCAGATCCTGCGCCACGACAAGGAGCTGTTCTTCGACGTGCACGTCAAGGACATCCGCAAGGAGGACGGCCGCCTGGTGCTCGTCGCCGACGCCGACCTCTGGAAGCCGGGCCTGCGCATCTACGAACTCACCGACCTGGCCATCGAGGTCCGTACCGCGTGATGCCTGACGCCTGACGGCCCACCCGCCCCGCCGCTCAGCCAAGGAGCTTCGTTTTCCCATGGATATTCGCGACACCCCTCTCCGCTGGTACGGAGAGCGGTACCCGAGCACGGACCCGGCCGGGATCTACCACGCCCTGGCCGACCTCGACGAGCCGTGCTTCGTCACCGTCACGCCCGGCGGCATCGGCGCCGTCTCCGGCGGCTTCGCCGCGGCCGAGGGCGACGGCCTGCCGCTGCTGGCCGCCGCCGAGCCGCTGCCCGCGCACCGCCTCGGCTCCGCCGCCTTCCGCGCCGCCCACGGCGTCGAACAGGCCTACATGGCGGGCGCCATGGCCGGCGGCATCGCCTCCGCCGACATGGTGATCGCCCTCGCCCGGGAGGGCTTCCTCGCCTCCTTCGGCGCGGCCGGCCTGCTGCCCGAGCACATCGAGCGCGCCATCGCCCGCTTCGCCGCCGAGATCCCCGGACTGCCGTACGCGGTCAACCTGATCCACTCGCCCAGCGAGGACCGCCTCGAGCGCGAGGCCGTCGAGCTGTTCCTGCGGCACGGGGTGCGCTGCGTGGAGGCCTCCGCCTTCATGGACCTCACCCCGCACGTGGTGCGCTACCGGGTCGCCGGGCTGCGCCCCGGCCCCGACGGCCGCCCCGTCGCCGAGAACCGGATCATCGCCAAGGTCTCCCGCTCCGAGGTCGCCGAGCGCTTCATGCGCCCCGCCCCGGCCGCCGTGGTCGGCGCCCTGCTGGAGCAGGGACTGATCACCGCCGAGCAGGCCGCGCTCGCCCACCACGTGCCGCTCGCCGACGACATCACCGTGGAGGCCGACTCCGGCGGCCACACCGACCGCCGGCCGCTGCCCGCCCTGCTGCCCACCATCCTGCGGCTGCGCGACACCGTGCAGCGCGAGTTCCGCTACGCCGTCCCCGTCCGGGTCGGCGCGGGCGGGGGCCTCGGCACCCCGGTCGCCGTCGCCGCCGCGTTCTCCATGGGCGCCGCGTACGTGGTCACCGGCTCGGTCAACCAGTCCTGCATCGAGTCCGGGGCGTCCGCCAGGTCCAAGGAGATGCTGGCCGTCGCCGGCATCGCCGACTGCGAGATGGCACCCGCCGCGGACATGTTCGAGATGGGCGTGGAACTCCAGGTGCTCAAGAAGGGCACGCTGTTCGCGATGCGCGCCAAGCGCCTGTACGAGCTCTACCAGACGTACGACGGCCTGGAGGCCATCCCCGAGGCCGACCGCGCCAAGCTGGAGCAGCAGATCTTCCGGCGCTCGCTGGAGGACGTCTGGCAGGAGTGCGTCACCTACTTCACCCGCCGCGACCCCGAGCAGCTCCAGCGCGCCGCGGGCAGCCCCAAGCGGCGGATGGCGCTGGTGTTCCGCTGGTACCTCGGCATGTCCTCGCGCTGGGCCGTGACCGGTGACGAGAGCCGGATCATGGACTTCCAGGTCTGGTGCGGCCCGGCCATGGGCAGCTTCAACGACTGGGTGACCGGCAGCTATCTGAAGACCCCCGGCAACCGCCGGGTCGCCGAGGTCGCCCACCACCTGATGCGCGGCGCGGCCTTCCACACCCGCCTCGCCCAGCTGCGCACCGCGGGCGTGCACATCCCCGCCTCCGCCGCCGACTACCGCCCTGTCCCGCTGGAGAGCCCGGCGCACGGATCCTCGGTGGGGCTGCGGTGAGCGCCCTGACCCCCGAGGAGCTCGAGGAGCGGCTCGGCGACCCGGCCGACGACGCCAACCCGCACGGCTTCGCCGCCGCCGTCGCCCGCGACGAGCGGGACGCCTTCCCCGAGGAGCTCTGCGCGGAACTGGTGGCCTGCGGGTTCCACCTCAACTACCTGCCCGCGGCCTGGGGCGGCACCTTCGAGTCCTTCGACCGCAGCCTCACCCTGGTGCGCGCGGCCGCCCGCCGGGACGTCAACATCATGCCCGGCACGATGTTCAGCATCATCGCCGCGACCTGCCTCCAGCTGCACGGCAGCCCGGCGCAGCAGCACCGGGCCGCCGCGATCCTGCGCGGCGGCGGCGCCGTCGCCTTCGCGCTCACCGAGGCCGCGCACGGCAGCGACCTGCTCACCAACGAGGTCCGCCTCAGCCCCGAGGGCCGGCTGTCCGGCGAGAAGTGGATGGTCGGCCTCGGGCTGCGCGCACAGGCGGTCTACGTCGTGGCCCGTACCGGCGAGCGCGGCCCCGCCGCGTTCTCCGCGGTGCTGCTGGAGGCCGCGGACGTGCCCGAGGGCACGCTGGAGCGGACGCCCGCGCCCCTGACCGGCGGTATGCGCGGCATCGACCTGGCCACCCTCCGCTTCCACGACACGCCCGTTCCCGCGAGCGCGCTGGTCGGCAGGCAGGGCGAGGGCCTGGAGGCGGCCGTCAAGGCCCAGCAGGCGGTCCGCCTGATGAGCATGGCCGGCAGCCTCGGCATCGCCGACACCGCCGTACGGCTGAGTCTCGGCTTCGCCGTCGGGCGCACCGTCGGCCGGACCGTGCTCGCCGAGTCGCCCTACCCCCGGCGGGAGCTGGCGGTCGCGTCGGCGGCGCTGCTGGCGGCCGACGCGGTGGCGCTCGGCGCCGCGCGCGGGGTGCACGTGGTGCCCGAGTCGTTCAGCGTGTGGGCGCTGGCCGCCAAGCACGTGGTCGCCGAGGCATGCGACGAGCTGATCCGGCACTGCGGCACCGTCCTCGCCACCCGGTCGGTGCTGCGCGAGGGCGAGCGCGGGGCAGGGCTGTTCCAGAAGCTCCAGCGCGACTCGGCCGTCGTCCGCGTCATCGACGCCAGCACGCTGTCCAACCTGCGGTCGTACGCGGGTCAGCTGCCGACCCTGACCGGCGGCGACGGCGGCGAGCCCGACCCGGCGGTGCTGGACACCGTGTTCCGGCTGGACGCGCCGCTGCCGCCGTACGAGCCGGCCCGGCTCGACATGTTCGCCCGGGGCTTCGACCCGCTCCTGGCCGGACTGCCCAAGGCCGCGGCGGAGCTGGCCGGGAGCGAGATCGCCGACCTGGCGGCCGCGCTGACCGAGGCCGTCACCGGCCTCGGCGACCTGGTGCGCGACGCCCAGCGGCGCGGCGCGGACCCCAACGCGCTCGTCGACGCCGCCGAGCGGTACGCCTGGCTGCACGCGGCCGCGGCCTGTGTCCACCTGTGGCACGCCAACCGCGACAGTTCCCTCTACGGCACAGAGCCCGGCTCCACCGGCTGGCTGGGCGCCGTCCTCGGCTACCTCCTCGCCCGCGCCGACGGCACCGACCCGCGCCGCCACGGCGCCCGGCTGGCCCCCGCCCTCGACGCGGTCCTCGCGCTGCGGGAGGTCGACCGCATGTTCACCGCGGCGCCCGTACGCCTGGCCGCCTCCACCCGCTAGGGGGCTTCTGACGAATCCCCGCGGCGTCGCGACGCCCGGCACGCACTCTCGCCGCACCGGCCGAAAGCCCAGGTACGCCCAGTACGAGGGCTTCCGGCCGGCACGCCGACAGCACGCACCGGACGCCGCTCCTTCTTCCACGGAGATACATCAGAAGCCCCCTCACCCGAACAGGAGCACTCATGTCCAAGGCCGATCTGGTCGCCCTGGTCGCCGACCTGGAGCGGTACCTCGGCGACCCCTACGAGGCGGGCACCAGGATGTCGTTCGCCCGAGTCCTGGAGAGCGACGAGCGCGAGGAGTACCCCCACTCCTTCGTCAACCAGCTGCGCCGCTTCGGCGTCCACGTGTACTCGCTGCCCGCCGAGCAGGGCGGCAAGGCGGGCAACGTGGAGACCGGGTTCAACCTGATGCGGATGGTGGCCCGCCGCGACCCCACGACCGCCACCGCCATGGTCATCACCAACCTCAGCTTCATGCCCGTGTGGACCGCCGGCACCGACGAGCAGAAGCGGCTGCTCATCGAGGACTTCAAGCACGGTGGCGGACTGTCCTGGGGCCTGTCCGAGCGCGACCACGGCAGCGACCTGCTCGCCAACGAGACGACCGCCGAGAAGGTCGACGGCGGCTATCTGCTCACCGGCGAGAAGTGGCTCATCGGCAACGCCACCGTGGCCGGGAAGATGGCCGTCTTCGCCCGCACCGGCAAGCGGCCGGGACCCGCCGCCTACTCGATCTTCATCCTGGACAAGCACACCGCCGCCCCGGAGACGCTCGAGGAACTCCCGGTCGAGACCCTGCACGGCCTGCGCGCCCTCGACCTCAGCGGCATCCGCCTCAAGGGCGCCTTCGTGCCCGACGAGTGGCGGATCGGCCGCGAGGGCGAGGGGCTGGAGATCGCCCTGAAGTCCAGCCAGGCCATGCGCGCGGTCATCTCCAGCCTCGCCCTCGGCGCCGTCGACACCACCCTGCGGGTCAACCTCGACTTCACCGAGAACCGCGTCCTGTTCGGCGACCCGGTCAGCGACGTGCCCTACACCCGCCGCCAGCTGACCGAGGCGTTCGCCGACCTGATGGTCGCCGACGCCGTCAGCCTCGGCGCCTCCCGCGGCCTCCAGGCCGCCCCGGAGCAGGTCAGCGTCGTGTCGTCGGTGGCCAAGTACCTGCTGCCGACGATGCTGGAGAAGTCCATGTCCGAGCTGAACACCGTGCTCGGCGCACGGATGTTCCTGCGCGGCCAGGGCCACTACTCCATGCACCAGAAGATGCTGCGCGACCTGCTGGTCACCAACTTCGCCGACGGCAACACCGTGGTGAACCTGCGCAA
Source organism: Streptomyces sp. NPDC005017 (assembly GCF_042873115.1). Taxonomy (NCBI): domain Bacteria; kingdom Bacillati; phylum Actinomycetota; class Actinomycetes; order Kitasatosporales; family Streptomycetaceae; genus Streptomyces; species Streptomyces sp. NPDC005017. Next base: position 164,513 of record NZ_JBIALD010000018.1, read on the forward strand.
CCTCGGCCAGCAGCTCGACGGCCTGCTCACCAAGGCGGCCACCGCCGACGCCGGGCTGCGCGGCGCCGCCGCCGAACGCGTCGCCGTGCTGTTCGGCATGGACGCCGAACTCCCGGTCTACCAGCCCTGGAAGCAGGAGCTGTTCAGCCGGGGCCTCGACGACGCGGTGCTCGCCGCCCCCGACGGCCTGGAGAGGCTGCGCTCCCTCGCCGAGGACGCCAAGGACGACGCCGAGCGCGACCGGCTGCGCCGGGCCGCCGCCGTGGCCGAGGTGCTCCTGGAGCGGATCGCCCCGCTCGCCGAGCGCGCCACCCGGCTCAAGGCCGACCTCGGCCGCGGCTACTCCCAGTCGCCCGAACTGTTCGCGCTGGCCAAGGAGTACTGCCTGGTCCACGCCGCGGCCGCCTGTGTGCACACCTACGTCCACTCGCACGACGTACTGGAGGACCCGCTGCCCAGCGGCGCGGTCCTGCTGCTCCAGCTGGAGCGGCTGCGCCGGCAGCTGTGGCCCGCCGAACTGGTCACCGACCAGGACGACATCGACGAGGTCATGCGCGTACTGCGGCACCTCTACCGCGAGAACCGCATGTTCTCGCACTGGCAGTTCCCGCTCGGCGAGCGCGCGTTCTGACCGGCGCCCCACCGATCACCCCTGTTCGACACCGACCCGTGAAGGACCAGATCATGACCCCTCCCACCACCCCTCGTATCGCCGTCGTCGGTGCCGGTGTCTCGGGCGTCTCCGCGGCCTACCACCTGCGTGACCACGCGTCGATCACGCTGTTCGACCGTGAGGACCGCATCGGCGGCCACGCCAACACCGTCGAGGTCGAGGAGAACGGCCGGATCCTCGGCATCGACACCGCGTTCGTCGTGTTCAACCGGCCCGCCTACACCAACCTGTGCGAGTTCTTCGACGAGCTCGGCGTCGAGCAGGTCGAGCACAAGGGCGCGTTCAATTTCTTCGACCTGGACTCCGGCATGGAGTACGGCACCGGCGAGCTGGGCCTGTCCGAGGAGGAGGTGGTGGCCCGCTACCCGGAGGAGTTCCAGACCATCTGGCGCGAGGCCCGCCGCTTCCACACCGAGGGTCGCCGCGACTTCGTGCGCAAGAAGGCGGACATCCCGCTGGGCGAGTACCTCGACAAGAACGGCTACAGCCAGGCGTTCCGCACGTCCTACGTCATCCTGCTGTGCTCCGCGGTCTGGTCGATCCCGGCCGAGCTGATCTGGCAGATGCCCGCCAGCACCGCCATCGCGTTCTTCATGGGCCACGACGAGGGCGGCCTCGGCGGACAGCACGTCGACTGGCGTACCGTCGGCGGCGGTTCGGTCAACTACGTCCGCAAGGCGCTGGCCGCCATCGGTCCCGAGATCCGCACCGGCGAGCCCGTCACCCGCATCCACCAGGGCGACGACTCGGTGACGGTCACCACCGCCCGCGGCAGCGAGCAGTTCGACTACGTCGTCATCGGCGCCCACGCGGACGAGGCCCTCGCCATGCTGGAGAACCCCACCGAGCGGCAGCGCGAGGTGCTCTCCAAGGTCCGCTACAACGGCTCGCGGGTCGTCCTGCACACCGACCCCTCGGTGATGCCGGGCAACCGCGAGCGCTGGGAGGCGTGGAACTACGGCAAGGTCGCCGTCGACGGCCAGGACCGTACCTACGTCGCCTACTACATGAACAAGCTCCACGGATTCACCGCGGAGAAGGACTACTTCGTCACCCTCGACTACCCGCTCGAGGTGGCCGCGGACACCGTCATCGCCGAATTCCCCTACACCCACCCGATCATCGACAACCCGGTGCGCGAGATGCAGAAGGACATCTACGACGTGAACAACGGGACCCGGGTCAAGCTGGCCGGCGCGTACTTCCACGCGAAGCGCCACGGAGTCGACCAGATCGGTTCCCACGAAGCCGGTTACTCCTCCGGAATGGACGTCGCCCAGCGCCTCGTCTCGGAACTCTGAGCATTTCCCCGGCAAAAGCGTCGCGCCCCCGCTCCGGCGGGGGCGCGACGCGCGTTTCGGGAAACCTGGCGGCTCGCCTCACAAAGCGGTGAGTGCCTTTCCGTTGAACAGTTCCTGGAGATAGCCGGCCACCGACAGCACGGGTGGCAGCTCCACGGGTTCGGCCGCGCGCGCGTGCGCCCCGCCGTCCCGGGCCGGGGCGGCCAGGACGGCGGAGCGGGCGCCGATCTGCTCCAGCCGGGCGGTGAGCAGCGGCGTACGGTCCGCGCCGCCGGGCAGATGACGGCGGGCCCGCCGGTAGACGGCGATGGCCTCGGCCTCCCGCCCGCAGCGGCACAGGGCGAGCATCAGCTGGTCGTGGAACGGCTCGTGCAGCGGGTGCGCCGCGCTGACCTCCTCCAGTTCGGTCACGATCTCGCGATGCCGGCCGGCTCGCAGGGCGCAGTCGAAGAGCAGTTCCAGGGCCTCCTCCCGCTCCTCCTCCAGGCGGGCCGCGAGCCGCGCCGCCAGCGGGCCGTGCACGGCCCCTTCCAGCGCCGCGCCGCGCCACAGCCCGAGGGCGTCCCGCAGCGGCCCGCAGGCCGCCTCGGGGTCCCGCACGGCGGTGCCGCGGGCGTGCTCGAGAGCGCTGCGGAAGAGTCCGAAGTCGGTTTCGTCGGACCGGGCATGGAGCAGATAGCCGGAGTCCCGCGCGACCAGCCGCGGTGTGCCGGCGCGGTCCGGCTCCGCCGCGCCCAGTGCCCGGCGCAGCAGGGAGGCGTGGGCGTTCAGCGAGTTCGCCGTCTTGACGGGGGATCTGGCCCCCCAGAGTTCACGGACGAGTTCATGTCTCGGTATCGGCTCGCCCGGCCGGGTGAGCAGGGCGCCGAGAAGCCGTCGCTGTTTGGGGGCGCTCAGCGGGGTGCGGAGCCGACGGATACCGTCGTACAGCTCGGGCGGGCCCAGAATCCGGAACTGCATCGTCATTGCCTTCCCGGTGAACGAGGGGGCGTTGGCGCATCGCGCCGGCCATTTCGTCTCGAGAAGACCATGCGGGGGGCCGGTGCCGCATGAGTGCGATTACTTAATCCCGTGCCGCGTTCCGGGTGCCGGAATTTCCTGAACGGCCTTGTTCGAGAGGCTGGTTGAGTACCTCTCACTCAGCTTGGCGTTTATCCTCGGCGGGCTTGGTGTTCCTTGATCGACTCGGCGCGTTTGACGGTTTTACCGACGTCGTGACGTTTGGCCCGGTGCTTG